>JANLPD010000114.1:0-2438 GCA_031367045.1 Frankiales bacterium
TGACCCAGCCCCAAATCAACTGACCATGAATGTCTCATTTGACTTGACAGATACCGGGCCGGCAAGCGCCATCCCGCTGTCCCGACCCTCGCTCGCTTAGTGGCCGCGACGGGCCATGAGCTCACCCTCGGTCTGGAGCCCACCGACCCGCGGGTGCGTGGTCGCCCGACAGTCCTCTGGGACGGCGCCTGCGCCAGCACCGCCGAGCCCTGCTCGAGGCGGTCCACCAGGCTAGAGCGAGCAACCTCAGGGTGTTCGGCAGCGTCGCTCGCGGCGAAGATGGCCCGGGCAGCGACGTGGACTGTTGGTCGACCGTCCCGAAGACACGAGCCTGTTCACCGTCTTGGCGCTCGAAGGGACCCTCGAACGCATCCTCAAGGTGAAGGTCGACCTCGCGCCCTTGACCAGCCTCAAGCCTCGGGTGCGCGCCGAGGCCCTTACCGATGCGATCACGTGATGAGCCGCCGGGATGGCGAGCGCCTCCAAGATATCCTCGACGCCATCTCAGCCATCGAAAGTCACGTCGCCCGGGCGACCTGTCCGACGGTCTGATCTTCGACGCCGTCCGCGTCCGCCTTATCGAGCGGCCGTCCGCCCTAAGGAGCTCTTCGTACTTGAGCGGGGTGGCGTCCTGATTTGAGGCTCGTGGCCTCGACATGCTGGTGGTTCTCACACACGCTAGCCACGAGGACCACGATCCATGGATGACCGTACGACGTTGTTGTTCGCCTTGCCCGACTTCCGGATCCTGGATGTCACGCTCGAGCCGGACGGCGGCCGGCGGGTGCTGGTGGAGAGCGTCGCGGAGGAGGGGCTGCCCTTCGTGCGGTGTGCTGTCGGGGCTGATCAAGGACCGTCCGACGAGCCGCGCGAAGGACCTCCCGCACGGCGCTGTGGCGCCGCGCATGTGGGTCCGCAAGCGTCGCTTCGCGTGCGTGGAGCCGTTTTACAAGCGGAAGTCGTTCACCGAGACGAGCGCTCAGCTGCCCGCTCGCGCGCGGGTGACGACCAGGTTGAAGGTGAAGGTCAGTACCGCGGTGACGACGACGAACCGGGCGGTGCGTGAGGTCGCGAAGGAGCGCGGCATCGCCTGGTGGACCGTGCACCGGATTCGGGCCCGCAGTGTCCGATGGATCCAGGACGGCATCGAGCAGACGGCGACCTGGCGCAGCTCGGACCCGTGGATGACCTCGATCGTGGACCTGGACCCCACGCATCCGGGCGGGATCATCGGCCTGGCCGCAGGCCGCTCCGGGGCGTGCGTGCACACAGGGTTCCGGTACGTTCACGCGAACATTCCCTGTGACCTGCGGTGATAGGAGTAGGACAGCATGCGCGTAGGGATCCCGAAAGAGGTCAAGGACAACGAGTACCGCGTTGCCATCACCCCCGCAGGCGTCAAGGAGCTGGTCTCACACGGCCACGAAGTAGTCGTCGAGAAGGACGCGGGGGTCGGCAGTTCCATTCTCGACGATGAGTACGTCGCTGCCGGCGCAGGCATCCTCGGTACGGCGGACGACGTCTGGGGAGACGCCGACCTCGTCCTGAAGGTCAAGGAGCCGGTACCGCAGGAGTACCACCGCATGCGGTCCAACCAGTTGCTGTTCACCTACCTGCACCTCGCCGCATCCCGCGAGTGCACGGACGCCCTTCTCAAGTCCGGGACCACGGCCGTGGCCTACGAGACGGTCCAGCTCGCCGACCGGTCGCTGCCGCTGCTTGCCCCGATGTCCGAAGTGGCCGGCCGGATGGCCCCGCAGGTCGGGGCTCACTGTCTGGAGCGTGGCTCCGGGGGGCGCGGTGTACTCATGGGCGGTGTCTCGGGCGTCTACGCGGCCAAGGTCGTCGTTCTCGGCGCCGGGGTCTCCGGGATGAACGCGGCGGCGATCGCTCTTGGGATGCAGGCCGAGGTGCTCCTGCTGGACAAGAACATCCAGCGGCTGCGCGACGCCGACCGGATCTACCAGGGGCACCTGCAGACCGTCGCGTCGAACACGTACGAGATTGAACGGGCCTGCCTTGACGCGGACATGGTCATCGGAGCGGTGCTGGTAGCCGGCGCCAAGGCGCCGACGCTCGTGACGGACGAGCTGGTGGCAGCGATGAAGCCCGGCGCGGTCCTGGTGGACATCTCGGTCGACCAGGGCGGCTGCTTCGAGTCGACCCGGCCCACGACGCACTCGAACCCCACCTTCGAGGTCAACGGCTGCCTGTTCTACTGCGTCGCCAACATGCCGGGCGCGGTTCCGCACACCTCGACCTACGCGCTCACCAACGTGACCCTGCCCTACGCGATGGAGATCGCGAACCGCGGTATCAAGGCGGCAGTCGCTGCCGACCCGGCGCTGCGCCTGGGCGTGAACACCGTGGGCGGGCACGTGGTCTACGGCCCGGTCGCCGAGGCCCACGGCCTTCCGCTCGTCGGTCTCGACGACGTC
>JANLPD010000424.1:0-2102 GCA_031367045.1 Frankiales bacterium
CTGGTGAAGTGGCTGCTGGCCATCCCACACCTCATCGCGTTGTTGTTCCTCTGGATCGCAGCATTCGCCGTCGTTGTGTCGGCATGGTTCGCGATCCTGTTCACCGGGCGCTACCCGCGGCGGATGTTCAAGTTCCTGGAAGGCGTCCTGCGCTGGGACCAACGCGTCATCGCCTACGCCCTTGTGCTCACCACCGACAGGTACCCACCGTTCAGCCTGGCCGTCGGCGCGAGCGACCGATGATGGCGCCCCCGCAGTCGCCGAAGCAGAGGGCGTGCCGGCCGCGCCGGCGACTGTGACCGGGATGCCGCTGCGGATCCTTCGCTCCGAGGGCCTCGTTCTGTGCGCGGTCGCGCTGGCCGCGTTCTTCACCGCGCTCGACGAGCCCTTCTGGCTCGTGCCGCTGCTGCTGTTCGCACCTGACCTGTTCATGGTGGGCTACGCCCGTTCGACACGGGTCGGTGCGGCCTTCTACAACGTCGCCCACTCCTACCCGGCGCCCGCGCTGCTCGGCGCGGTAGCCGTCGCCACTTCAAATCACTTGTGGGAGGCCGTCGCGCTCGTGTGGTTCGCGCACACCCACCTCGGTCAGATCGGCCGGTAACGCCACATGGCCCTGTCGGCGGATGCGCCAGCGCGGGCTCGACGCTCCGGCCAGCCAGGCTGGTGGGTGCAACTCGGGCTGATCGGCCCCGCCGCGATCCCCCTCGTGACCGGCACGCTGCGGCTGATCGAGGTTTTCGGCGGGCCGCGCGTCATGCCGGACAACCCGCGGATTGCGGCTTCGCCGACGCCGGTGGTGGTTCATATCTTCGGCGGCGGACTGTTCCTGATCGTTGGGGCGTTCCAGTTCTCCTCACGGCTACGTAGGCGTAAGCCCAACTGGCACCGCAGCGCCGGCCGCGTCCTGGTGGTGCTCGGTCTCGCCGCCGCGCTCGCAGCTCTGTGGATGACGGTGCTCTACCCGAGGCAGACCGGCACCGGCGAGCTTCTGTACCTGTTCAGGCTCATCTTCGGGTCAGCCATGGCGGCAAGCATCCTCCTCGGGTTCCAGGCCATCCGGCGACACGACCTCGTACAGCACCGCGCGTGGATGACCCGCGCCTACGCGCTCGCCCTCGGCGCTGGCACACAGGCATTCACCATCGGCATCGGCCAAGGAATCTTCGGCAAGACAGTGCTCACGACTGACCTCTCCACCGTGGCAGGCTGGATCATCAACCTCGCCGTCGCCGAGTACGTGATCCGCCGGCCCGCCAGACGGCAGAGAAGAAGCGGCCAACCCAGGCTTTTCGCTCGACATTCGCCCATAGGAGCAGTGGGCATCTCCACCCGACAGACGCCAACGTCCGCCACCTGCTCGACCGGGGGATCACCGGGCCGATCGCCATGCTGAACCTGCTTCGGCTCCGTGACCTCGCACCTTGCGTAAATCAGCTAAATACTCTGCGCGTCCGGAGGCACGTGTCGCTTGCGAACCGTGAACGCCGGGTAACGACGTAGTCGTCAGTGTCGAAGGTCAGGGCGCCATCGACCTGTTCACGGTCGAGGCTGGAGGCGAGTCGCGGTTCCATGTCGAACAACAGGAACAACTTGGCTAGCAGGGCTTCGAAGGCATAGCCGCGCTTGTGGACATCACTGCCCGACTGCAACGTCATGAACTCGGTCTTGAGGCTGTCAATCTCGTCCGAGAAGCGACGTGTGGCTTCTGCGTCGAGCCGGTCTGCCTGGCGCTTGGCTTGCGACTTCTCGCGCCCGGTGAGCTCATCCTGCCTCCCGTCGTCGTTGCGGGTGCCGCTCGGCGCAGCCGATGAGTCAGCCAGCTGTGCGGGATCCCCGTCGGCCATGTGCTGAGGGACGAGGATGTATACGGGTCACGGTCGATCCGGGACGTCCCGGATTGCGTCCGTGCGCCGTGAGGCGCTGTGTTTCGAGTGGGAGGGAGGTTCTTCCGCCGCTGGTCTTGTCGCAGCAGGACGGTGGAGCTGAGGGCAGCCTGATCCGGGTGGTGCCGGGGAGGGTGGGAGCAGCCCTGACAAAGCCGGGACGGGCCAGTACTGCCAGATGGCCTGGGTCCGGCGAGCAGGACGGAGAGGAGTACG
>JANLPD010000015.1:0-2824 GCA_031367045.1 Frankiales bacterium
ACTGAGACCACCAAAGGGTCCAGTGTTGCCGTAACACCAAGGCGGAAGGTGTCACCTCGCCGGGCGAGGACCCGCCAAGTCTGCCAGCCCGCCGCGGCACGCCACGTCCCCCGCCGTACGACAGGCGCGAACCGGGCATACCCGGAGCCAGCCGCGGGCGAACTGCCCCACCGCACTTTCGGGGGTGCCAAGCTACGGCAACGTAGGTTACCGTCGCGGACATGACAGCGACGCCGGAAATCCTCGACGCACCGGTCACCACGATCGACTACGACGTGGACGACAGCCGCCCACTGCAGCAGCTCCCGTCGACCGACGGCCGCGCCCGGTGGGAGCAGTTCGCGCTGGCGGTCTTCATCGTCGTCCCGTTGCTGTGCGTCGGCGCCGCCGGGTTCGTGCTCTGGGGCCATGGCCTGTCCTGGCTCGACGTCACCCTGTCGGTCGTCTTCTACTCCCTCACGCTGCACGGCATCACGGTCGGGTTCCACCGCTATTTCACGCACGGGTCGTTCAAGGCCAAGCGCCCGCTGCGGATCGGGCTCGCGATCGCCGGCAGCATGGCCATCGAGGGACCGGTCACGCGTTGGGTCGCCGACCACCGCCGGCACCACGCCTACAGCGACGCCGAGGGCGACCCGCACTCCCCGTGGCGGTACGGCAACGACTTCCGTTCGCTGTGCAAGGGGCTCTACCACGCGCACGTAGGCTGGCTGTTCGACGTCGAGCAGACCGACCAGCAGCGCTTCGCCCCCGACCTGCTGGCCGACCACGACATCGCCCGCGTCGCGAAGGCGTTTCCGCTGCTGGTGACGTTCTCCCTGCTGGCCCCGGCCGTCCTGGGCGGCGTGCTCACCTGGAGCTGGACGGGGGCGCTCACGGCGTTCTTCTGGGCCTCGGTCCTGCGCATCGGTGTGCTGCACCACATCACCTGGTCCATCAACTCCATCTGCCACACCTGGGGCAGCCGGCCGTTCGCGACCCGGGACCGCGCCGTCAACGTCTGGTGGCTGGCCGCAATCTCCGGTGGCGAGAGCTGGCACAACTTGCACCACGCCGACCCCACCTGCGCCCGGCACGGCGTCGACAAAGGCCAGATCGACAGCAGCGCGTCGGTCATCGCGTTGTTCGAGGGGCTGGGATGGGCCAGCGACGTGCGCTGGCCCAAAGCCGAGCGCCTGGCCGCCCGCCGCGCCACCGCCGCCTGAGCGCGCCAGCCCTGTCGCGGCGTCGAGCGCGACGCCGTCAGTAGCCTGGGCCCATGAGCGACCGGTGAGCGAGGACGACGGACGACGAACCCCCCGCGTCCGAATGACCGGCAAACAGCGGCGCGAGCAACTCCTGGACGTGGGTCGCAAGCTGTTCGCCGAGCGTGGGTACGACGGGACGTCGGTTGAGGAGATCGCCTCCCGAGCCGGCGTGAGCAAGCCGGTCGTCTACGAGCACTTCGGCGGCAAAGAGGGCCTGTACGCAGTCGTCGTCGACCGCGAGGTGCAGCGGCTGCTCGACACGTTCACGGCTGCGCTGACCGGCGACAAGCCGCGGCTGCTGCTCGAGCAGGCGACCCTGGCGCTGCTCACCTACATCGAGGACCAGGCCGACGGCTTCCGGATCCTCGTGCGCGAGTCGCCGGTCGGACTCGAACGCAGCGGCGGCTTCGCCACGATCATCAGCGACATCGCCAGCCAGGTGGAGCACATCCTGGGCGGGGAGTTCAAGCGGTTGGGCTATGAGACCAAGCTGGCCGGGCTCTACTCCCAGGCGCTGGTCGGGATGGTCGCCCTCACCGGCCAGTGGTGGCTCGACAACCGCAAGCCCAAGCGGGATGAGGTCGCGGCGCATCTGGTCAACCTCGCCTGGAACGGCCTGTCGCACCTCGAGCCCAAGCCGCGGCTCAGCGTCAAGAACGCCGGCTGAGGCGAAGCTCCGCAGCGCCGTGACCGACCCGCTCAGAACTCACTGAGCTCCAGCCAGGTGTGCTCGGTCGTCTCTTTCTGCTCCCGCACCGAGCGCAGCTCGTGGTCGAGGGCCGCAACAGCGGTGTAGTCGGCGGCCCGCTCGGCGATCGCGGCGAGCAGCTCGCTCTCGCGCCGGTCCAGCTTGGCCAGCTCGCGCTCGAGCCGCACCAGCTCCTTCTTGGCCGTCCGCGAGTCGCCCGAGGACTGCTTCGGTGCGGCGACGGCCGGGTTCTGCTTGACCCGTTTGGCGAGGTATTCATCGACGCCGCCGGGCAGCGCTGCGATCGACCCGTCGCCCATCAGCGACGTGGTGACGGTGGTGACCCGCTCGAGGAAGTAGCGGTCGTGGCTGACCACGATCAGCGTGCCGGGCCAGCCGTCGAGCACGTCCTCGAGGGCGTTGAGGGTGTCGATGTCGAGGTCGTTGGTCGGCTCATCCAGCAACAGCACGTTGGGCTCACCCATGAGCAGGCGCAGCACCTGCAGCCGGCGTCGCTCGCCACCGGACAGGTCACCGACCCGGGTCCACTGCGCGTTGCCGGTGAAGCCGAACCGGTCGCACAGCGACGACGCGGAGATCGTCTTCCCGCCGCCGATGTCGACCTGGCGTGAGATCTGCTCGACCGCCTCGAGCACCCGAAGGGTCGGGTCGAGCTCGGCGACCTCCTGCGAAAGATAGGCAGCCTTGACGGTCTGGCCGACCTTGACCTGACCCGTGCTCGGGTGCACCTCGCCGACGAGCATCTTGAGCAGCGTCGACTTGCCGGCGCCGTTGACGCCGACGATGCCGACGCGGTCACCCGGGCCGACGCGCCAGGTCACGTCGTCGAACAGCACGCGGTCGCCGAAGGACAGCGAGACGTGCTCCA
>JANLPD010000160.1:0-2045 GCA_031367045.1 Frankiales bacterium
AACATCAGGCGGTAGATCCAGCGCACGTTGTCCAGGTAGAGCGCGTTCCAGTCTGCGTACACGTCCTCGTTGACGAGCCGCAGGGCCCGTCGTTCCGTGGATTCGGGACGGCTCACGTCACCCATTGACAACCCCGGCTACCCCGGCGAGACGAACCTGCCCATCGGCGTGCCCTGTAGGGATATCGCCAGCAGAGGAGGTCTGTTCGGTAAGTCACTTGCGTTCTCCCGCCGGCCCGTGGCAGGGTCCTCGGAAATCAGACCTGCACCGAGAGCTAGGCATCTTGGGCCTGACGGGTGGCCAGATCTGCCTGCGTTGCCCCAGGGACGGCGGCGTTGGGGGCGCGCCTGTCTGCGGCGCCGTCGCGGCTACTGCCGGTGCATGCCACCCCAGCGTCGGTCGCCGCGGCTGCTATGCGCTGGGGCCGGCTGAAGGCTAGGTGCACAGGGACCTCTACAGAAGGGGCGGGGGATGCGCGTCTTGTTGATGACATTGATGTCACGCCCTTGAGTGGCCATGGGTTCAATGTGGGAGTGAACTTTTCGGCACCGCCAGTCGTACTGTTCGGTGTGGGGGTACTTCAAGGACTGCATCGGGCTCGTCGTGGTGACGACGCGGACGCGTCGTTCGTGCGCGAGTTGTATGCCGAGCACGGCGTGGCTCTGCTGTCCTATGCGTTTCGGTTGACCTCAGACCGCGGCCGAGCCGAAGACATCGTGCAGGAGACGCTGCTGCGGGCCTGGAAGCACGCCAAGGAGTTGAGTCGCGACGGCCGTCCGCCTCGGCCTTGGCTGTTCACCGTTGCCGCAAACCTGGCCAACGACGAACAGCGCTACCGCCGATCAAGACCAACCGAAGTCGGCGGGGACAGTGTTGGGGACGTTCCGGGTCCGGACGAGCTCGACCGGGCTCTAGAAGCCTGGCAGCTCGCCGAAGCTTTGGCGGAGTTGTCCGTAGACCACCGCGCTGTACTCCTGGAGACTTACTACCGGGGGCGGACCATCAACGAGGCCGCCGCGACGCTTGGAATACCTCCCGGGACGGTCAAGTCCCGAAGTTTTTATGCCCTCCGGGCCCTCCGGCTGATACTGGAAGAGAAGGGGTGGAACCCATGACCGTCCCCGACGCCACCACCAACGCACTCGGGGCCTACTTGTTGGGTTCCCTCGAACCAGCCGAACGAGCGCAGGTTCGCGCGCACCTCGAGGGCTGCCAGGGCTGTCAGCAGGAAGTTGCCTCGCTGGCCGGACTTCCCGGCCTGCTGGGCCGGCTGCAGCGCACCGAGGTCGAACGCCTCACCGGTCCCAAACCGCCGGCCGACCCGTCGGTGCTCGACCGCAGCCTGACCGAGCTCAGGCACCGACGCGACGCCCGCCGCCACCGCCGCCTGCTGTCGGTGGCGGCTGCCGTGGTCCTGAGCACTGCCGTCGGTGCGACCGTGCTGACCCTGGGCCACTCCGAGTCAGGCTCAGGCTCCGTTGCAGCTCCGGTGACCCAAACGCTGTCGGGGGCAGACGCGAAGACTGGAGTGGCCGTCCGCTTCGACCTGACAGGTCAACCATGGGGAACGACCATTGGCGTTGTTCTCGACCGAGTCCCGAACGGCACCCACTGCGTGCTCGTCGTGGTGAGCCGCGACGGCCGCCGCATTGTCGCCGGGAGTTGGCAGGGCGCCTACGAGGGAACGACAAACATCATTGCTGCCGCTGACATCGCAGTCGAGCAGGTCTCCAGTCTTGAGGTAGACACCAACGACGGCCAGCGACTGGTCTCGGTCGCGGCATGATCGCTGTCTACACATCTCGAGACCACTGGTCGCGATCAGCGGGTCAGGGCCATGTCACGTCATTGGGCAGCAGTACCTCAGCGGCATCGCCCCTAATCCTGACGTCCAAACGAGGCAGCGCATCGAGGTCCTGGGTGAGTTCGTGGAACAGCACCTTGCCGTTTAGGGCGAACGCTGCCCGGTGGCAGGGACATTCCAGCCGAGGCTGGGAGAACCCCAGCGCCAGGAACAGGACGCATCCCTGATGTGTGCAGACCCC
>JANLPD010000426.1:0-10326 GCA_031367045.1 Frankiales bacterium
TCGAGCCAGACCAGGTGCGTGCTGCCTTGGATGCTGGTCTCGGGGACCTCGAGACGCAGGGTCGACATCCGGGCCGTCTCGGCCAGATCGCGCGGGTCGTAGAACAGCAGATGCTGCCCGGCGTTGCCGAGGAAGCCGCTCCGCCCGTCCGGGCTCACGTTGACGGCGTGGCCGCCGGCGATGCCGTCGTAGTAGACGACCTTGTAGGCGTAGGAGTCGTCGGCCGGGTCGAAGCGCAGCTGGCAGACGCCGGCCCGCCCTTCGAGCCCGTTCAGGCCGCTGCCGTCCAGCGCCACGTGGTAGGCGTACGGATAGGTGCCCACGTGTCCTCCCCCGGAGTCGACCCCTGACACGCTAGCCCGTTCGGGGCAGTCTCGTCACCGGGGGCCCTGTCAGGCCAGCGGGTCCTCGTCGAGCCGCGACCGGAGGTCCTGGCGCTGCTGCCTCTTCTGGGCGAGCCGCGCCTCGAGGACGACCGAGTAGGTCTCGCGCTGCTTGCGCAGCAGGAAAAAGCCCAGAACCGAGGTGACCAGCAACGAGATCATCAGCGCGACGATGCCGCGCACACCGACGAGGGCGAGCGCCACCACGACGACGAAGAACAGGCCCAGGCGCAGAACCGAGTACTGCAGCAGCGCCCGGCTGGCCTTTCGGGGGGGCGCCTGTTCGGTCACGAGAAGGCCTTCATCGGCTGCGGTTCGGCCCGCCGTTCGCGCAACGACACGGGCCCGTCGTACTGCCTGATCACCTGGTAGCGGGTGTCGCGCTCGGCCGGGGTGAAGCCGGCGTCCCGGATGATCTCGAGGAGGTCTTCGCGGGTCATCGTCGACGGCGTGCCGTAGTGGTCGGCGTCATGCGTGATCTTGTACTCAACGACCGAGCCGTCCAGGTCGTCGGCGCCGAAGGACAGCGACAGGGCTGCAGTCGACAGGCCGTGCATGACCCAGAAGTTCTTCACGTGGTCGACGTTGTCGAGCAGCAGGCGCGACACGGCGAACGTCTTGAGCACATCGGCGCCGCTGGCCATCGTCGTGCGCTCCATCAGGGTGTTGCGGGTGGTGTCCCCGGCGCCGTCGTGCTGGTAGCGCAGGGGGATGAAGACGACGAAGCCACCGGTCTCGTCCTGCAGCTCGCGCAGCCGCAGGACGTGGTCGACGCGGTGCCGCGGCTCCTCGATGTGGCCGTACAGCATCGTCGCGGGGGTCCGCATCCCCTTGCTGTGGGCGAGGCGGTGGATGCGCGACCAGTCCTCCCAGTGGCAGGCGTGGTCCACGATGTGCTGGCGCACCTCCCAGTCGAAGATCTCCGCCCCGCCACCGGTGAGCGACTCCAGGCCCGCGTCGATGAGCTCGTCGAGGATCTCCTCGGCAGGGAGCCCGGAGATCTTCTCGAACCACTGCACCTCCGTCGCGGTGAAGGCCTTCAGAGCCACTTGCGGCAGCGCCGCCTTCAGCTCGCGCAGAACGCGTGGGTAGTACTTCCAGGGCAGCGTCGGGTGCAGCCCGTTGACGATGTGCAGCTCGGTGATGCCGCTGGGCTCCATCTGTTTGGCCAGGCGCACGGCCTCCTCGACCCGCATCGTGTAGGCGTCCTTCTCCCCCGGCTTGCGCTGGAAGGAGCAGTAAGAGCACGAGGCCGTGCAGACGTTGGTCAGGTTGAGGTGCCGGTTGACGTTGAACAGCGTGATCGCGCCGTTCTTGCGGGTCCGCACCGTGTGCGCGAGGTCGCCGAGCCACGCCAGGTCGTCGCTGTCATAGAGCGCGACGCCATCGTCGTACGACAGCCGGTCGCCGGCCAGCACCTTGGCCTCCAGCTCGCGCTTGCGTCCTGCGTCCACGTTGCCGTCCCGTCCTTGTGAAGGTCTTCACGAGGGTACGACGCCGCGGACCGCGACCTGGTGGCCAGCCCTGCTTGTCCCGCCCATGAGTCAGGCTTCGGGGACGCGCCGCCGGCTCTCGACCCGGGTCGACAGGACCACTGTGGTGCGGGTCCGCGAGACGCCTGGGATCCGGCGCAGCGCTCCGAGCGTCTGCTCGAGCGCGTCGACGTCTGCCACGCGGACCCGGACGACGAACGCCTCCTCGCCGGCCACGAACCAGCAGTCCTCGACCTCCTCCACGGCGGCCAGCCGGTCTGCGAGGTCGGCGGACTCCACGCCCTCGCGCTGCAGGACGCCGACGAGGGCGCTCACCCCCAGGCCGACGGCCTTCGGGTTGACCTCGGCGTGGTAGCCGCGCAGGACGCCGTCGCTCTCGAGTCGGCGGACCCGCTCGTACACGCTGGGCGGGCTGAGCCCGACCTGGCGGGCGAGCTCGGCGAAGGAGGTCCGCGCGTCCTGGACGAGCGTGGTCACGAGCTGGCGGTCGATGTCGTCCACGTCACGCCCTTCCGACGATGTTTAGGTAGGATAGATCCTGTACCATAGTTTTCGTAGACACAACGTGGTGTCTACCCAGTAATTGCACAGGAGAACAGCATGATCGTCCACAACGCCACCGTCGCCGACCTTCGGGTCGCCACCGACCGGGTGCTTGCCATCCGCCGCGCGGCCGGCAGCGCGCACGTGCCGGCGCGCAATGGTTTCGGCCACTGGCTCCGGCGCGCCCGCTAGGGGCCCCCGGGCCGAGCCGACCGGCCCTGCTCGCGACGGCCGGCCCCGAGCTCACCGGTCCACCGGCGGGCCAGGTCGTGCTCCACCCCCAGGACGTCGAGCACCTTGCCGGCCACGAAGTCCACCAGCTGCTGCACGCTCTGCGGAGCGCCGTAGAAACCCGGGCTGGCCGGCAGCACCACGGCGCCCGCGTCATGCAGGGTCAGCAGGTGCACCAGCGTGGAGCGTCCGAACGGGGTCTCTCTCGGCACCACCACCAGGGCCCGCCGCTCCTTCAGGGCAACGTCGGCCGCCCGCTGCAGCAGATCCTTGCTCAGCCCCTGGGCGATGCCCGCGACGCTCGCGGTGCTCGCCGGCACGACAACCATCCCCCTCGACGGGTAGCTGCCGCTGCTCGGCCCGCCCGCGAGGTCGGCCGGGCCCCAGAACCGGACATCCCCGCCCCGCCCGAGCCAGGCCTGCAGGTACGCGTCGCCGTCGTGCCACACCAACCCGGTCTCGTCCAGCAGCGTGAGCCGCGCCGCCCGGCTGACGATCAGGTCGACCGGGTAGCCGGCGGACAGGAGCCCGAGGAGCACCGATCGGGCGTACGACGTACCGCTGGCACCACTGACCCCGACGACCCACGGCACCCTTCCCTTGCGTCCGCTCGCCCCGGGCGCAGCCGTGTCCCCTTCGGCGGACGCAAGCGAGGGGGTCACCTCAGGGGCCACCTCAGGGGTCACCTCAGGGGCCACCTGTCCTTTGCGTCCGCTCGCCCCGGGCGCAGCCGTGTCCCCTTCGGCGGACGCAAGGGAGGGGGCCAGCTCGGGGGTCACCTCAGGGCCAGGTCGAGGATGCCGGCGGCGCCGAGGGCCAGCCCGACGAACCCGTTGCTGGTGAAAAACGACCGGTTGACGCGCGACAGGTCGGTCGGGCTGACGATCCGGTGCTGGTAGAGGAACGACCCGGCGGTCGCAGCCAGGCCGAGGTACCAGATCAGGCCGAAGCCCTCGAGGGCGCCGAACCAGAGGAACAGCGCGAAGGTGACGGCGTGCACCACGCTGCTCGTCCGCAGGGCGGCGACGTTGCCCCAACGCGCCGGGAACGAGCGGACGCCCTGCTCGCGGTCGGACTCGGTGTCCTGACAGGCGTAGATCAGGTCGAAGCCGCCGATCCAGAGCCCGACGCCGACGCCGAGCACGACCGAGGACCAGGGCCAGTGGCCGGTGACCGCGATCCAGGCGCCGACGGGCGCGACCGCCTGGGCCAGCCCGAGAATCGCCTGCGGGTAGACGGTGAACCGCTTGCCGTAGGGGTAGACGACGAGCGGCAGGACCGCGAGCGGGGCGAGCAGCAGCGGGAGCCGGCCAAGAGCGGCCGCGGCGCCGAGGAACACCACCAGGGCGACCGCAGCACCGACCTGCGCGGTCCGGACCGAGACAGCACCGGTGACCAGCTCCCGCTGGGCCGTGCGCGGGTTGCGCGCATCGAGCTCGCGGTCGATGACCCGGTTTGCCGCCATCGCGAACGTCCGCGCAGCGACCATCGCCACGGTGATCAGTGCAAGGTCGCTCCACCGGACCCAGCCGCAGCTCTGCGCCGCCAGCTCGGTGCGCAGCGAGGCGGTGCACCGCGGCGGCAACGACCTCATCGCGGTGAGCGCTGCCAGATAGGCAAACGGCAGGGCGAAGACGGAGTGCTCGATCACCACCAGCCGCAAGAAGGCGCGGACCCGGCCGGACTGCGCGACCTCGTCGGCCAGACCCGAGGCGCTGGCGCTCAAGAGCCGACGCCCTGCCGGGGGCTGACGCCCACACCACCGTCCGCGAGCTCGCGGAGCAGGTCGAGGTGACCGAGGTGGCGAGCCGTCTCCTCGACCAGGTGCAGGACGACGAACCGCGCCGAGACGTCCTTGCGGACACCGCGCTGGTCAAGGTCCACGACCGCCGCGAGAACTGCGTCGCTGGCGGCGCACTCGCCGGCGTACTCCGCCAGCAGCTGGCCGATCGGCTTGTCCGGACCCAGGTGGAACTCCCCGTCCGGGTCCTCGGCGGTCCAGTCGTAGGGCAGGCCGTCCTGGCCCGCGAAGACGTCGCGCCACCACCAGCGCTCGACGTGGGTCAGGTGGTTCAGGACCCCCCGGGCGGTGAGCCCGGTGGAGGTCGCGACCGAGAGCAGGTCCTCGTCCTTGGCGTCGGCGAGCTTCCAGTGCACCAGCGACCGCTGCTCGGCGAGCAAGCCCTCGATCATGGTTCGCTCGTCGCCGTTGTCCGGGGCTCGCACGTACTCGGTCACAGGCCGTACTCCCGCCATCTCGCGTCGACCCGACGGACGACGTCGGGGTCCTGGACCAGCATCTCCGGCCACTGCCGCGAATAGCCCTCGGTGGGCAGCTTGCGGGTGGCATCGATGCCGAGCTTGCCGCCCCAGAACTGGCTGTAGGCAGAGTGGTCGAGGTGGTCGACAGGACCGCTGGTCAGCAATAGGTCATGGGCGTAGTCGACGTTACCGAAGGCGCGCCAAGCCACCTCGGAGTAGTCGTGGACGTCGCAGTCGGCATCCACGACGACGATCAGCTTGGACAGCGAGAGCAGCCCGGCACCCCAGATCGCAGACATCACCTTCTGGGCGTGCTTGGGGTAGCGCTTGTCGATGCTGACCAGGCAGCAGTTGTGGAAGACGCCCTCGACCGGGAGGTCATAGTCGACGATCTCCGGCACGGTCAGCTGGATCAGCGGCAAGAAGATGCGCTCGGTCGCCTTGCCGAGCGGGCCGTCCTCCTGCGGCGGCCGGCCCACCACGATGGACTGGAAGACCGGCTCCGCCTGCATTGTCATGCACTCAACCGTGAGGGCCGGGAACGGCTCGACCGGTGTGTAGAAGCCCGTGTGGTCGCCGAACGGCCCCTCGGGCAGCCGGTGCCCGGGCTCGAGCCAGCCCTCCAGGACGACCTGAGCGTTGGCGGGCACCTGCAGCGGCACGGTCCGGCAGTCGACCATCTCCACCCGCTGGCCGGCCAGGAAACCGGCGAACAGGTACTCGTCGATCTCGGCGGGCAGCGGAGCGCTCGCGGCGTAGGTCACGTGCGGCGGGCAGCCGAATGCGATGGCGACCGGCAGCCTTTCGCCGCGCCGCTCGGCGACGCCATGGTGGGAGGTGGAGTCCTTGTGGATCTGCCAGTGCAGGCCGACCGTGCGCCGGTCGTGGCGCTGCAGCCGGTACATCCCGAGGTTGCGGGCGCCGGTCTCCGGGTGCTTGGTGTGGGTCAGGCCGAGGTTGAGGAAGGCTCCCCCGTCCTGCGGCCAGGCGTGCACCCCCGGCAGGCGGAACAGGTCGACGTCCGGGCCGGTCAGGACGACGTCCTGGCAGGGCGCGGTCTTGACCTTCTTCGGCGGGACGCTGCGCAGGCTCCCGAGCTTGCTCATCGCCTCCCGGATGCCGCCGAGGCCGACCGGGATCTCCGGCCTGAGCAGCTCACGGATCCGCTGACCGATCTCGTCGAGGCTGTCGACGCCGAGCGCCTTGGCCATCCGCCGGTCGGTCCCGAAGACGTTGATCGCCAGTGGCATGTCACCGGACGTCGGGTTCTGGAACAGCAGCGCCGGCCCCTTCGCGCGAACGACGCGGGTGACGATCTCGGTGACCTCCAGCCGAGGGTCAACCGGCACGGTGATCCGTCGAAGGTCGCCCTCGCGTTCGAGGTCGCGCAGCAGGTCGCGCACATCGGCGTAAGGCACGCCCGCGATCCTCCCAGGGCCGTTACGCTTGCGCACGACCGAGGGGGTACGGCGTGCTGTTTGCGGACGGAGCTCTGGGCCTGGCGGTGCTGGCCCTGTGGGTCTTTGCGCTGCTCGACGTCATCACGGCCGACGAGGCGCGCATCCGCCACCTGCCCAAGTGGGGCTGGTTCGTCGTCGTACTGCTGCTGGGCGAGCTCGCCATCGGCCCTCTGCTGTGGCTGCTCGCGGGGCGCCCCGTCGGACCGTCCCGGTCGCTGCCGGACAAGGAAAACAACCCGATCCCGCCGGAGTACGACCGGCCCGGCCGCGCGGTCGCCAACTCGCCGGACGACGACGCGGCGTTCCTCCGCTCGCTCCGGGAGCGGGCGGAGCAGCAGCGCAAGACGGCCGAGGAGCTGCGGCAGAGCGACGACGGCCCGCCTTCCCCGTGACGCCTTCGTAGCGGCGACCCTGCTACGGCTTGACGCCGCCGTAGGAGTGGATGCCGACGACGAAGATGTTGACGACGTAATAGTCGACTACCAGGGCCAAGGCCGCGGCTACCGCGATCCAGGCGGCCTTGCGGCCCTTCCACCCTGCGGTCGAGCGGGCGTGCAGGTAACCGGCGTACAGCACCCAGGTGATGAACGACCAGGTCTCCTTGGGGTCCCAGCCCCAGTAGCGACCCCACGCGGACTCGGCCCAGATCGCGCCCGCGATGATCGCGAAGGTCCAGATCGGGAAGGCAAAGGCGATGACGGCGTAGGCGGCGCGGTCCAGACCCTGGGCGGCCGGCAGGGCCGCGGCGAGGGTCGTCGGGAAGCGCACCTCGAGGCCCTCTGCTAAGCGACTGTCAAAGCGCTCGCGCAGCAGGTACAGCAGCGCGACCACCCCGGACAGCAGGAAGGCGCCCGAGGCCAGGATCGCCGCCGCCACGTGGATCTTGATCCAGTAGCTGTTCAGAGCGGGGACCAGTGGTCCCGCCTTGGTGTAGAGCACCGTTCCGGCCAGGCCCAGGTAGCAGACGACCGGCAGCATGATGAACGCGCCCATCGAGCGCTCCAGCTTGCCGCGCCACAGGCAGACGAGGAACACCGCGACCGCGGCCAGCGCGACCATCGAGGAGAACTCGTACATGTTGCCCCAGGGCACCCGGTGCGCCGCGAAGCCGCGGGCGAGCACGGAGCCCACGTGGACGGCAACGCCGATGAGCGTGAGCGCCACCGCGATGGGACCGGCAAAGCCCTTGTGGCCCTTGGCGGACGCGGGCGGCAGGGGCGGCACGACAACCTCGTCTGCAGCCGGCCCACCGGCCCCGACGAGCACGCGGCGGGGGGCCACCACGGCCCCGCGCACGACCGTCTCCGCGCTGACCCGACGGGCCCGGCTGGTCGCCTGGTCACCCGCGAAGCCGAGCATCGCCAGCGCATAGAGCACGACCGCGGCAAACAGCAGGGTGTCGCTCAGCTGGCCCAGGTCAGGCACGTGTCTCCTCGGGTCTCATCCGGTCCGCCAGCGAGGAGAACTCCTCGGCGAACCGCTCCGTGTCGGTGCGCGCGAGCCCGCCGACCTCCACCACGGTACGGCCGGGTCGGCCGTCTCCGCCTGCCAGGGTGCTGGCCCGCACCCACACCCGCCGCCGCCGCACGAACAGCGACAGCACCAGCCCGATCACCATGCCCGACCCGGCGAGCAGCGCGAGCAGCTTGCCGGGGTCCTGGGTCACCTGGAAGGTGGCCCACTCCTTGACGCCGACGAAGGCGATGCTGCCGCCGCCGGGCAGCTGCCAGGCCTCGCCGAGGAAGAGCTCGTGCGCCGCCGGGTCGAGCAGGGTGAGGCGGCTCTTGTCCAGCCGGTAGACCGAGGTGGCGAGACCGCTGTCGAGGCCGACGTCACCGGTGTAGGCGAGCAGCGTGACCCCGGGGTTCCTGGCCGCCGGGAAGTTCGACCCGACCCGGCCGGTCGTCGGGTCCTGCACCGTGGAGGGCGTGAAGATCCCCTCGAACGCCATCTGCCGAGGCAGCGCGTCTGGCAGCTTGAGCACGCAGGTCGAGGTGAAGGCGGCGTCCTGCGGGAGGCAGACGACGGACTCGCTGCGGTCCAGCACAACCCTGCCCTGGGGGTCCCGCACGACGAACTCCGGCGCGTAGCCGTGGCCGATCAGGTAGACCTTCGCGGCGCCGACCTCGAGCGGGTGGTTCACCCGGACGTCGTAGCGCCTGGCCGCGCCGTCTGCGCCGTTGCTCCAGGTCACGTCGGCGTCGAAGGTGCTGGCCTTGCCGTCGGGCGCGTAGGTCGCCCGGAAGTCGTTCAGGGTGAACTGCAGCGGCACCAGGCTGCTCTCGTGGAACAGCCGCCCCGGCTTGCGGTCGTCGTAGTTGAAGTTCGCGTTGGCGAAGCCCTTGCCCTCCTTGACGAGCACGGTGCCCTTGAAGCCGTACATCGCGCCCCACGCGATCCCGACCAGCAGCAGCACCAGGCAGACGTGGAAGAGCAGGTTGCCGGTCTCGCGCAGGTAGCCCTTCTCCGCCGACAGCTCGGCCCCACGGGCAGTGCTGCGGCGTACGACGCGGTAGCGGGACTTTTTCAGGGTGCGGCGGGCAGCGTCGACGACCTCCTCCGGGGTGGCGTCGACCTCCCACCGGTCCGCCACCGGCAGCCGCGACAGGTTCGCCGGCACCTTGGGTGGGGGCGTGCGTAACGCCTTGGCGTGCAGCCGGATCCGGGGCACCAGGCAGCCGACGAGCGAGACGAACAGCGCCAGGTAGATGGCGGCGAACCAAGGCGTGGCGAAGACGTCGAAGCCGCCGACCCGGTCGAGCAGGGGCGCCAGCGCCCGGTGCTTGGCGAAGTAGGCGCTGACCCGCTGCGGGCTGACCGGCCGCTGCGGCAGGAAGGATCCGGGTACGGCAGCAAGGGCCAGCAGGAAGAGCAGCAGCAGCGCGGTGCGCATGCTCGTGAGCTGGCGCCACGACCGGCGCAGCGGGACCAGCGGCGAGCGGCTGGGCACCGGGGGGGCGACCGGCGCCGGCTGGGTCGACAGCGAGGCGTCCAGGTCGGGGGGCGTTTCGGTGGCCATCCCGGTGGTCGTCGTCACCTCAGACCACCGTCTGCGTGCTGCTCACAACGACCTGCAGGTGGATGACGATCTTGTCCCACACGCCGGTCACGAGCAGGACACCGATCGCGACGAGCAGCCCGCCGCCGAGCCGGGTCACCAGCGCGTAGTGCCGCTTCACGACGGCGAAGGCGCCGAGCGCCCGGCGGAACGCCAGGCCGGTGAGGACGAAGGGGATCCCGAGGCCGGCGCAGTAGGCGGCCGTCAGGAAGGCGCCCCGGCCGGCGCTGGCCTGGTTGTAGGCAAGGGTCTGGACCGCCGCGAGGGTCGGGCCGAGGCAGGGCGTCCAGCCGACCCCGAACAGCACCCCGAGCAGCGGCGCTCCGGCCAGCCCGGCCCGCGGCAGGGCGTGGATCCGCACCTCGCGCTGCAGGCCGGGCAGGTAGCCCATGAACGCCAGGCCCAGCACGATCGTGAGCCCGCCGAGGACCCGGTCGACAACCTGCTTGTGCGCCAGCAGCGAGGCACCGAGCTGACCGAACAGCAGGCCCTCGCTGATGAAGACGACGCTGAAGCCGAGGACGAACAGCACGCTGCCGAGCAGGACCCGGCCGCGCAGCAGGCCGGTGGCCGGCGGGCGCTCCAGGACGGCTGTCCCGCCGCTGCCCGCTGAGAACGCCGCTGTCGCGGTCCGCGCCGGCGCCGTCTCGCCAAGCTCTGCACCGGTCAGCCCCGTGACGTAGGACAGGTAGCCGGGCACCAGCGGGAGCACACACGGCGACAGGAACGAGACCAGACCGGCCAGCACGGCCACCACGACGGCCAGCAGCAGCGGCCCGTCGGTCACGGCCTGGGCGAAGGTGTCGCCGGCACCGGCGAGCGGCCCCACGTCAGGCCGGCTCGGCGAGCAGTCGCTGCAACGGCGCCATCAGCTCGTCAACGGTGACGCCCTGGAT
>JANLPD010000432.1:0-1886 GCA_031367045.1 Frankiales bacterium
ACAAGGACCGCCCGAAGAGCGACGACTAGCAGGACGTACGACGAGCAGGACGTACCACTAGCAGGGCGGACGACGCTGGCGCCCGGCTACGGCCGCGGGACCCGGATGAGCCCCTCCTGGACGACGCTGGCCGCGAGCTGCCCGTTGCGGGTGTAGATCGAGCCGCGGGCCAGCCCACGGCCGCCACCAGTCCAGGGCGACTCCTGGTCGTAGAGGAACCACTCGTCAGCACGGAACGGGCGGTGGAACCACATCGCGTGATCGAGGCTGGCGCCGATGAGGTCGCTCGGCGCCCATGAGCGGCCGTGCTGAGCGAGCGTGGAGTCGAGCAGCGTCATGTCGGAGGCGAAGGTGACGGCGCAGACGTGCAGCAACGGGTCGTCGGGAAGGGTCCCGTCGGCGCGCATCCAGACCTGGGAGGTCGCCTCCCGGATGCCCTTGTCCTTCGCCACCCGTGGCGGGTCGCCGACGTAGCGGATGTCGATCGGGCGTGGTCGTGAGACCCACTCGGACTCGGGCTCATGCAGGTAGGGCTTGAGTCGCTCGGCAAGCGTCGACAGGCCTTCGGGGTCGGGCACGGCCGGCATCGGCACCGCGTGCTCCAGACCGCTCTCGGTGACCTGGAACGACGCCGAGAGGTTGAAGATCGCCTTGCCGTGCTGGATGGCGACCACGCGCCGCGTGGTGAAGCTGCGGCCGTCCCGGATGCGGTCGACCTCGTAGACGATGGGCACGCTCGGGTCGCCTGGCCGCAGGAAGTAGGCGTGCAGGCTGTGCACCGCACGGTCCTGCGGGACAGTGCGCCCCGCGGCGACGAGGGCTTGGCCGGCGACCTGGCCGCCGAAGACGCGCTGCAGGGGGTCACTCGGCTGCTTGCCGCGGAAGATGTCGACCTCGATGCGCTCGAGGTCGAGCAGGTCGACCAGCTTCTCGAGCGGGCTCGCGCCAGCGGTGTGGGCCATAGCGGTCGGGTTCACCGCCGGATCATCGCAGTGGCGCGATCACACTTCCCGCAGGCGCCCCCGGTCGACCTCCAGGGTCCGCTCGAGGTCAACCTCCTCGAGCAGCCGCCGGTCGTGGGTCACCAGCAGCAGCGTGCCTTCGTATTCAGTGAGCGCGTCCTCGAGCTGCTCGATCGCCGGCAGGTCCAGGTGGTTGGTCGGTTCGTCGAGCACGAGCAGGTTGACCCCGACGGCCTGTAGCAGCGCCAGCGAGGCGCGGGTCCGCTCACCCGGCGACAGCGATGCACCTGGCCGGTGCACGTGGTCGGCCTTCAGGCCGAACTTGGCGAGCAGCGTGCGCACCTCGGCGGCCGGCCATCGGGTGCGCTCCTCGATCACCTCGACGACACAGGCCGGCCCGGTGAAGTCCGATCGCGCCTGGTCGACCTCCCCGAGCCGCACGCCGGACCCGAGCGACTGGCGGCCCGAGGTCAGCGCAAGCCGCCCGAGCAGCATCTCCAGCAGGGTGGTCTTGCCCGCGCCGTTGGGGCCGACGAGGGCGACCCGGTCGCCGTAGGCCACTTCCAGGTCGACCGGGCCGAGCCTGAACGACCCGCGCGAGAGGACCGCCTCAGACAGCGTCGCCGCGATGTCACCCGAACGCGGCGCGGACGCGATCGCCATCTGCAGGATCCACTCCTTGCGCGGTTCGGCGACTTCCTCCAGCCGGCCGAGCTGGGACTCGATGCCGCGGACGCGGGAGGCCGCGTGGGTTGCTGCTTCAATCTTGGCGCCGCGCGCGGTCCGGTCGTTGTCGGGGCGCTTGCGCTTGGCCCGCAAGGCGCCGCGGACCGACTGCTCGCGCTGCCGTTGGGCCTGCGTGAGGAGCGAGGACCGCTTGTCCTGGAAGTCCTCGTAGGCGTCGCGGGACTGACGACGGGTCAG
>JANLPD010000239.1:0-8387 GCA_031367045.1 Frankiales bacterium
TGTCCGAGACCGGCCACGAGCACGTCGCCAGAGCTGGCAACCTGCTTGCCGTCGACCAACAGTGCGACCTTGCGGCCGTGACCGTCGATGCGCAGCCGGACCGAGTCGAGAGCCTTGGCGCCGATCGGGCCGTTGGGTAGACCGGTCACGTCCACGCCCCCTCCCCGCACTGCCGGGAGGGCGAAGGCCGTGCCGGCGAGCACCCCCACGACGGCCAGGGGGACGAGCACGACGGGGCGGATCAGGCGGAGCAAGGGGGGGTCCTCCCGGAGCGGGTCTGGCATCGGCGAGACTACCCGCCGGGGGGTCCGGGCGAAAGGACGAGACGTGCAGGCAGGCTGGCGGCAACCAAGGTCGCGCGTCGGGGCAATGGCCCTGTTCGCTATGACGATCTTCGGACCGCTCGCGGGTTGCTCCTCGTCACCGACAGCCTCGTCACCGACAGCCTCGTCACCTACAGCCTCGTCACCGACAATTTCCGTACCGGGAGTTACCGCACCGACGACCGCATCCTCGACACCGTCCAGCTCGCCCGCGGCCGACCCGGCGGCGGTCAAGGCGGACGAGCTCGGCGCCATCCCCGTGCTGATGTACCACCAGCTGCTCGCTCACCCCACGGGCGCCTACGACCAGACCCCCGGGCAGTTCCGGGCCGAGCTCGAGTCGCTCTACCGGTCCGGCTTCCGGACCATCACGGCGGCCGACCTCGTCGCCGGCCGCATCGCGGTGCCGGCCGGGAAGAGCCCGATGGTGCTGACCTTCGACGATGCCACTACGAGCCAGTATGCGGAGGGCCCGGACGGGGCGCCGCTGCCCGACACCGCCGTGGCGATCCTGCAGTCCGTCGCCAAGCAGTACGGCGAGCAGCGCCCGGTCGCGACCTTCTACGTCAACGCGCGGCCCTTCGGCAACCACCCCGCCTACCTCACCCACCTGCATGCGCTCGGCATGGAGATCGGTGACCACACCGCCACCCACGCCAACCTCAGGCAGCTCGACGACGCCGGGGTCCAGGCGGAGCTCGTAGCGGGCCAGGGGGTCATCACCGCGGTCCTGCCCGGCGTGGCGGTGACCACGATGGCGCTGCCGTTCGGGGTCCTGCCGCACAACCGGGCCCTCGACGCCAAGGGCAGCGCCGGCGGTACGTCGTACGCCTTCGAGGGGGTGTTTCTCGTCGGCAGCGGGCCCTCCCGCTCACCGTTCGCCGCAGGCTTCGACCCGCTCGGCGTGCAGCGGATCCGCTCGGGACTGCGCACTGGCGACCAGGCCTTCACCGCGACCTACTGGCTGCCTCTGCTGATCAGCGGCAAGATCACACGTTTTGTGAGCGATGGTGACCCCGCGACGATCGCCTTCCCGAAGGCCGAGATGGCCCGGCTGACCCCCGGATTCGCAAGCCGGGCTCGGCCCTACTAGCGTTGCCCTATGGAGTTTCGGCGTCTTGGGCGCAGCGGCATGAAGGTCAGCGAGATCAGTTACGGCAACTGGCTCACCCACGGCTCTCAGGTGGAGGCCGAGCAGGCCACTGCCTGCGTCAAGGAGGCGCTCGAGGTCGGGATCACGACCTTCGACACCGCCGACGTCTACGCCGGCACCAAGGCCGAGTCGGTCCTGGGTGAGGCGCTCAAGGGTGTCCGGCGCGAGTCGATCGAGCTTTTCACCAAGGTCTACTGGCCGACCGGCACGGGCCAGAACGACCGTGGGCTCTCGCGCAAGCACATCATCGAGTCCTGCCACGCCTCGCTGAAGCGGCTGCAGACCGACTACGTCGACCTCTACCAGGCGCACCGCTTCGACTACGAGACGCCGCTCGAGGAGACCCTCAAGGCGTTCGACGACCTCGTGCGCGCCGGGAAGGTCCACTACATCGGCGTCTCGGAGTGGAAGGCGTCCGAGATCGCCGAGGCGCTGACGATCGCTGACGAGATGGGCCTGGACCGGATCATCTCCAGCCAGCCGCAGTACTCCATGCTGTGGCGGGTCATCGAGCCCGATGTCCTGCCGCTCTGCACGCGGGAGGGCATCGGCCAGATCGTCTGGTCCCCGATCGCCCAGGGCGTCCTCACCGGCAAGTACCTACCCGGTCAGCCGCTGCCCGCGGGCACCCGGGCCACGGACGAGGCCGGCGGCGCCAACATGATCAAGGGCTATCTGCGGGACGAGGTCCTCACGGCTGTGCAGGGGCTCAAGCCGCTCGCCGAGCAGGCCGGCCTGACGCTCGCCCAGCTCGCGGTGGCCTGGGTCCTGCAGAACCCCGGTGTGAGCTCGGCCATCGTCGGCGCTTCGCGACCTGCGCAGGTCCGCGACAACGCTGCGGCGGCGGGCGTGAAGCTCGACGCCGACCTGCTGACCAAGATCGACGAGGTGCTCGCTGGCGTTGTCGTCGACGACCCCGCCCAGACGCAGAGTCCAGCCTCGCGCCCCTAGTGCGGACTGGACGAGAGCAACCTCACGCCGGGTCGAGCCCCATCGGGCCATAGACCTTGCGGGCGTCCTCGAACAGCGTGACCTGGTGCACGCCGCCCTCGCGCAGGTCGCGCCAGATCTCCCCGACCCAGCTTTCCGCATCGGCCTGGCTGGGGAACTCCTCCGCCGCGGGAGCCGGGCCGACCGGCGTCACCTCCGCGCCGTCAGGTCCCTCGAACCGCCACGTCCACGCCATCTGCCGTCCCTCCGCATCCGCCCGCTGTCCTCTGCGGCAGGCTAGGGCCATGCAGGTCAGGCTGCTCGGCACGGGTACGAGCGACGGGTGGCCCAACCCTTGGTGCGCCTGCGCGTCCTGCGCCGCCGCCGCGGCGGCCGGCGTGGTCCGGGGGCAGACCAGCGCGCTCGTCGACGGACGTCTTCTGCTCGACATGGGCCTCGACGCGCCGCGCGCCGCGGTCCGCCAGGGCAGCACCCTCGCGGACGTCGAGGCGGTCCTGCTCACCCACGACCACCCGGACCACCACAACCCGGAGTCCTGGATGTGGCGCGGCTGGGCGCCGACCCGCCGAGCGGTCACCCTCGTCGCCCCGCCAGCCGTGCTGCGGACCGCCCGGCGGCGCACCGACGACACGGTGTCGACGGTCGAGGTCCGGGCCGGTGACCGGATCACGGTCGCGGCGTACGACGTGGTCGCGCTGCCGGCCCTTCACGGTCCGGATACCCTCGGGCCGCCGGTCCTGTACGACGTCACAGGCCCGGACGGGGCCCGGCTGCTGTGGGGGAGCGACACCGGGGTCCTGCCCGACGCGGCGCTCGCCCTCGCGGAGGGGCGGGCCTACGACCTGGTGCTGCTGGAGCTGTCGTCCGCCCCGCTCCCCACCCACCTCGACCTCACGACCTGGCCCCGGCAGGTCGCCCGCCTGCGCCAGGTGGGAGCGGTCACCGACCGGACGCAGCTCGTCGCGATCCACCTCGGCCACCACAATCCGCCTCCCGCTGAGCTCGACGCGGTGCTCGCGCACTGGGGGGCGACTGCCCCACCGGACGGCGCCGTCCTGGACATCGGAGCTGGCCACCCCCGAGCTGGTGGGCCGCCGCTGGGCCGCCGGCCCCGCCGCGTGCTGGTTCTAGGTGGGGCGCGCTCTGGCAAGTCGGCCCATGCCGAGCAGCTGCTCGCCGCGGAGCCCGCAGTCGTCTACGTCGCCACCGCTGCACCACGCGAAGGAGACGCCGCCTGGGCGGCCCGCGTGACGGCGCACGTCGCCCGCCGGCCGGGGCACTGGACCACCGTGGAGACCGCGGACATCGCCGGCCAGCTGGGCGGCAGCATCCCCGTGCTCGTCGACGACCTCGGCCTGTGGCTGACCCGCGTGGTGGACGAGGCGCAGGCCTGGGACGAGGTCGACCCCCCGGCCGTCCGGGCCGCCGTCGACGCGCTGGTCACGGCGTGGCAGGCCTGCACGACGACGGCCGTCCTGGTCGCCCCCGAGGTTGGCTCCGGAGTCGTCCCGACGACGGCGTCAGGGCGGCTGTTCCGCGACCTGCTCGGCTTGGCCACGGCCCGGCTGGCCCGGTACGCCGACGACGTCGTGCAGGTCGTCGCGGGCCTGCCGAGGCGGCTGCGGTGAGGACCTTCGCGACCGTTGACCTGCCGGAGCGGGTCAGCGCGGACCCCGCGCTGGGACGGCTCGGGCCGGTGCTCGCCCGTTTTCCGTTGCACGCCGTCCACCTGGTGAGCGCCGGGACCGGTCAGGGCGTCGAGGAGGGCGCTCTGCTCGTGGACCGGTCTGTCGACGGGGGCACGGCCGCGTTCGTCGCCGAGGTCGCCGTTGCGGACGGCCCCGGGATCGCCGACGGTCCAGCGATCGCGATCCTGGCCGCCCTGCTCGACCTCGAGCCCGTTGCCGCGGTCGGAACTGCGTCCCGCCCGGGCTGGGCCGACCGCGTCCGGTCCGTGCGGGACCTGCTGCGCACCGTCCGACCCCACGTCGGCGACCCCGAGGCGATGCTGGGCGCAGCAGGCGACGGCGCCGTTGCCCAGCTGACCGGTGTGCTCGCCCAGGCGGCCGTGCGCCGTACTCCCGTCCTGCTCGACGCCTCGGCGTCAGTCGTTGCCGCTGCACTGCTCGCCGAACGCCTCGCGCCGGGCGCCGCCGCCTGGTGGATCGCAGCCGCCGCACCAGCCTCACCCGCGGCGCGGGCCGGGCTCACCGAACTCGGCCTCGAGCCGCTGCTCGACCTGGGCGTCGAACGGGCCGGCGCCCAGCTGGCGCTCGCGCTGCTGCAGGCGGCGGCTCGTGCCTGACGGTCTACGGCTCGCCCTGACGACGTTCACGGTGCTGCCGGTCAGGGGACCGGCACAGCTGGACCGGCGGACGGCCGGTCAGGCGATGGCCCTGGGCCCGCTGATGGGGCTCCTGCTCTTACTGCCCGTCGGGGCGGTCCTCGCCGGGGCGCGCCTGCTCGCTCCGGATCGCGCCCCCGAGCTGCTCCCCTGCGTCCTGGCGCTGACGACCCTGGCCCTGCTGACCCGTGGGCTGCACCTGGACGGGCTGGTCGACACCGCCGACGCGCTGGCGTCCTACCGGCCCCCGGAGCAGGCCCGCGAGGTGGCCAAGTCGCCGGGGGTCGGCGCCCTCGGGGTGGCAACGCTGCTGCTGGTGCTGCTGGTGCAGGTCACCGCTCTGCTTGCCTGCGTGCAGGACGGTCGCGGCACCGGATCGCTGCTCACGGCGCTGCTCACGGCGCGCGTCGCGGTGGCGCTGGCCTGCACCCGGACAGCTGCCGCTGTATCCACCGGGCTGGGGGCCCTCGTCGCACGCACCGTCCCGCTCGGCACAGCTGTCTTCGTGGCCCTGCTGTCGCTCGCCGCCTGTGCGGCCTACGAGGCGCTGGACGACACGCAGACCCACGGGGCGGCAGCCGTCGCGAGCATGAGGGTGCTGCTCGCAGTCACCGTGGGGCTCGCCGTCGCCGCGGTGCTGCGGCGCCATGCCGTGCGCCGCCTCGGCGGCCTCACCGGCGACGTCCTGGGCGGGCTCGTCGAAGTCACCACCGCCGTCGTGCTCGCCGTCATGGCGAGCGACCTGCCGCGTGCCCTCCAGGACGCGCTCGGCCTCAACCTGGCGTCGTGACCGGCCCGAGCGCATCGAGCACAGCAATGGCGGCCGCTGCGGGCGTGACAACGTCGACATCGACCACCTGGCCGGCGATCTCGGCGTAGAAAGCGTCGCGTTCAGCAGCGAGCCTGACCAGGATGGCGGCGGTGTCACTGGGCTGGCCAGGCTGACCGACGAGCGGCCGGCCCGCACCGTTGCCGACCCGGCGGGCGATCACTGCCGGCGTTGCCTTCAGCCACACGACGTGGCCCGCCGTCCGGAGCCGCTCGCGGGTCGAGGCAGTGAGCACCGCTCCTCCAGAGATGCCGAGGATGACGGGTGCAGGCAAGCCGAGCTGCAGCGTGAGGACGTTGGCCTCGGCGGCATGCAAGCCCTGCTCGCCGTCGCGTTCGAGCAGGGCCTTCGCAGTCTGACCGGTCGAGCGCACGAGCAGGGTGTCGTTGTCGGCGTACGGCCAGCCGGTCTTGACGGCCAGCGCCTTGCCCACGCTGGTCTTGCCGCTGCCCATGGCACCGACGAGCAGGATGCGGGTCATCGCACCCGCGACGGCACGAAGGGCGGCTTGACCACGCGGACTGCGGTCAGCCGGCCGCGGACGTCCACGACAAGCTCGTCGCCAGACGCGACATCAGGTGCCAGCAAGGCCAGCGCGATGCCGGTCTTCCTGGTCGGCGAGAAGGTTCCGCTCGTGACCTCGCCGACCTGCTGATCGCCGCGCAGCACGGCCATGTGGGAGCGCGGGATGCCGCGGTCCAGCGCCTCCAGGCCCCACATCAAGCGGTGCGGCCCGGCCGCCTTCTCGGCCACGAGTGCGTCGCGGCCCCAGAAGCGGTCCTTGTCCCAACCCACTGCCCAGCCAGCCCTCGCCTGCACCGGGGTGATCTGCAGGGACAGGTCCTGGCCGTGCAGCGGGTAGCCCATCTCGGTGCGCAAGGTGTCCCGGGCGCCGAGGCCACAAGGTCCTGCGCCAGCGGCAAGCAGCGCGTCCCAGAGATCGCCGGCGTCATCCCAGAGCGGCAGCAGCTCGAACCCCCGCTCGCCGGTGTAGCCGGTCCGGCAGACGACGACCGGCTTGGCGTTCCACTCTGCGCTGGTGAAGCTCATGTAGTCGCCTCCTGTCGGCAACCCGAGCCGGTCGAGCAGAGCCGGGCTCTGTGGCCCCTGCACAGCGAGCACCGCGAGACTGCGGTGCAGGTCCTCGACCTCCAGACCGGCCGGCGCGTCGGCGGCGAGCAGCCTGACGACCTGCGAGCTGTTGGCGGCGTTGGGGATGAGGAAGACCTCATCCTCGCTGCGGACGTACTGGATCAGGTCGTCGACCACGCCGCCGGTGGCGTCGTCGCAGCACATCGTGTACTGCGCCTGCCCCGGGCCGATCCGTCTCAGGTCGTTGGTGAGCCGGTCGTTGACGAAGTCGACGGCGCTCACACCTGCCGCGGAGGAGCCGCGCACCACGCCCTTGCCCAGGTGGCTGACGTCGAAGATCCCGACGCTCTCGCGGACGGCGGTGTGCTCCTGCAGGACGCCGGCGTACTGGATCGGCATGTCCCAGCCGCCGAAGTCGCCCATCTTGGCGCCGAGGGCGACGTGTCGGTCATGCAGAGGACTGGTGGAAAGGCTCATCCCCACCGAACCTAGTGCGTACGACGGGCGAGCGCCTTCGCCAGCTTGACCAGGTGCTCCTCGGTGACCCACGCGGCGGTGGAGAGCCGGAGCACCGGACGCTTCAGATCCGCGGCCCGTGAGATCGGGACGGCGCTCGTGACGATGCCCTCGGCGAGCAGCGCGGCCCGCATGCCTACGACGTCGTCGCCGGGGACGGTCGCGGTGGTGATCCCGGTCGGCTCGTCCACCGGCTCCACGACGGACAGCCCGGCCCCGGTCATCAGCTCACGCACCTGCGACGCCCTGGCCAGGACAACTGGAAGCAGCTCCGGCGACCACTCCAGCACTGCGACGGACAGGGCGACCCGTCCGGCCACGTGGGCTTCCGGGGCTTCGAACCGGCGGATGTCCTGGCAGACCGACGTCGACAGGCTGGGTGGTCCGGTGAGCTGGTCCTCCCACGCCGGGTCGACGACGCAGAAGCCGACCCCCCTGGGGCCACAGAGCCACTTGCGGGACGTCCCGACATAGGCCGCGGCGCCGGGTGGGACGTCGGTCTGGCCGAGCGACTGGGCCACATCCAGCAGCAGCGGGACGCCGCCGCGAAGGACGTCCTTCACCGGCTGCGCGATGCCGCGCTGACTGGCCACCTGCGCGAACGTCACCAGGTCCAGACCGCCTGGCACATCGGTGATACGGCCGAGCCCGTCGACGGGCAGGTCGACCAGCGTCCAGCCCCGCTGCTCGGCGAGCAGCCGCAGCACCATCGCATTTCCGCCGTACTCACTGGCCGTGCTGCCGACCCGCGCACCGCGTGGCAGCGGCCAGCCAGCGAGCAGCAGGGCGAAGGCAGTTGCGCCGCTGTCGACGTAGGCGACGTCGGTGCCGGCCAGGCCCAGCAGGCCGGCCAGGGCTGACTTGCCGGCGTCCGTCGTCGCCAACGCATCAGCCTCCGCCACGTAACCGCCGCTGGCCTCGGCGAGCAGGTGGGCCACCTCGGCATCGAAGGCGCCGGTGGACAGCCGGCCGCACGCGGCGACGTCGAGGTGCACGAGGTCGCTCGGCAGGCGCTGCGCGGCCCAGCGCCGGACCGTCGTCTCCTTGGGTGTCGTCTCCTTGGTGGTCAGCTCCTCATCGAGGTCAGCCACCCGAGGTCCAGGAGTCGGCGCCGGTCGGCGGTGTCGGGTCATCAGCCGTCTCCAGCCAGCGCTCGGGCACCACGACCCGGCGCGGGCC
>JANLPD010000246.1:0-3328 GCA_031367045.1 Frankiales bacterium
CGTCTCTGCCGTTGCGCTCGGCACCGGCTTCTCGGCGCCGCTGGCCCAGATCTCCGCCGCCAGCGGCGGGACCGTCGTCGCCGCTCCCCGTGCCGGCGATCTCGCCGGCCTCTTCCGCGCGGCCGCGCAGAGCATCTCGCAGCAGGTCGTCGCAACCGCGACGCTGCCCGACAACGTGAAGACATCCGGGACCGTCACCATCTCTGCCTCGGCCGGGGGCACCCAGGTCAGCGACTCCGCCTTCACCACCCTGAGCCCTAAGAGCGCCGCGGCTATCGACCCCAGCCAGTACGCCGCCAGGCCCGTCGACCCCGACCCGGGTCCCTTCGCCAGCCATTTTGTGCTGCTCGCCGCACTGGCTGCGCTGTTCATCGGGGTGACCGCCCTGCTGGGAACGAGCGCGGTCGCGGCCAGCCGCGACCGTGGGACCGGCGTACGTCGGCGCCTGTCCGTCTACACGCTGACCGGCCGCGCACCCACGGAGGTGCGCGAGAGCACTGCGCTCGGCAACAGCGCAGTCGCCCGCAGCGCCGTGGACCTTGCCGACCGGGTCGTGGCGAGCCGCGACATCGAGGCACGGCTGGTCCGTCGGCTCGAAGCGGCAGGCGTGCCGCTGAGGCCCGCTGAGTGGCTCTTGCTGCAGGTGGGCGTGAGCGTCGGCGCCGGGGCGCTGTTCCTGCTCCTTAGCGCCGGCGACCCGCTGGCGTTGCTGGTCGGTCTCGTCCTGGGCGCCGTCGTGCCCTTCCTCTACCTCAGCTTCAAGGAGAGCCGCCGGACCAAGGCCTTCCTCGGCCAGCTGGCCGACACTTTGCAGCTCGTCGCGGGCAGCCTTTCCGCCGGCTACAGCCTGCCGCAGGCGCTGGACACGGTCGTCCGCGAAGGATCCCAGCCCATCGCCGGCGAGTTCAACCGAGCGCTGGTCGAGTCGCGCCTCGGCGTCCCGGTCGAAGATGCGCTCGAAGGCATCGCCGAGCGCATGAAGAGCGAGGACTTCGCCTGGGTCGTCATGGCCGTTCGCATCCAGCGCGAGGTCGGCGGCAACCTGGCCGAGGTCCTCAACACAGTCGCTGCGACCCTGCGCGAACGCGAGCGACTGCGGCGCCAGGTACAGGTCCTGTCGGCCGAAGGCAAGTTGTCCGCCTACATCCTGGGTGGATTGCCCTTCATCTTTGGGCTCTACCTGCTGCTCGTGCGCCGCGACTACATCACCCCGCTCTACACCGACCCGATCGGGATCTTCCTGCTTGTCGTGCTTGCGGTGCAGCTGACCGTCGGCGGGTTCTGGCTCCGCAAGGTCGTCAAGGTGGAGGTCTGATGAGCGGCAACGTCCAGCTCGTCGGGGGCCTGGTCGCGGTCTTCCTCGCCGTCGTCATCCTGCTCTCCACGGTCGGGGTGCTCACGTCCGAGAGGCGCCAGGTGGGCAGGTCGCTGGCCGCCGTCGAGGCGCTGCGCACTGCCGGCCCGGTCGGGCAACGCGAGGTGGACAAGCCGTTCGGCGAACGGGTCCTCAACCCCGCCCTGCAACGCCTCACCCGCCTCGGGAGGCGCTACACGCCCGATGGTCGAGAAGCCAAGATGCGGCGCAAGCTCGAGCTTGCAGGCAGCCCGCCCGGCTGGGACGTCGACCGGATCCTGGCCTTTAAGTTCCTCGGTCTGATCGTTGGCGGCATCTTCGGCACTCTCGTCCCCACCCTCCTGGGCGCGTCGGCGCTCGCTTCCCTCGGAACGGGCGCGTTCTCCGCGGCCCTGGGCTACTTCGGACCCGGGCTAGCCCTCTACCAGTCGGCCTACAACCGGACCAAGCAGCTGCGGCGCGAGCTCCCAGATGCGCTGGACCTGCTGACCATCTCCGTCGAGGCCGGCCTGGCGTTCGACGCCGCGCTTTCGCAGGTAGCCCGCAACACAACGGGCCCGCTCGCGGACGAGTTCTTCCGCGTCCTGCAGGAGATGCAGATCGGGCTGGGCCGCGCTGAGGCGATGCGAGCGCTGGGTGAGCGGACCGACCTGCCCGAGCTGCGCGGCTTCATCTCGGCCATGGTCCAAGCCGACTCCTTCGGCATCCCGATCGCCAACGTCTTGCGGGTCCAAGCTGCCGAGATGCGCATCAAGCGCACCCAGCGCGCCGAAGAGGCGGCGCAGAAGGTCCCGGTGAAGATCCTCTTCCCGCTGATCTTCTGCATCCTGCCGGCCCTGTTCATCATCGTGATCGGGCCGGCGGGTATCAGCATCTTCCGCAACATCGTCGGCAGGTGAGCCGACTTCTGCTCGTCACCCACAACGCCGCGCTGCCCTTCGCGCTGGCGTCGACGGGGCAGGAGGTCATCCAGCTAGACATCGACGAGGACGTCCGCTGGGCGGAGGCGACGGCCGGAGCCGACGTCGTGGTGCTCGACGTCGAGGACCCAGCGGCCGCGCAGCTCCTCATCGACGGGATCGCCCATGACACCGAAGGCAGCCGGGTGGTGCTGCTGGCCAACGGAGACGCGCGCTGGGACGCGATGGGCAGCGCGCCTGTCCCTGGCGTCATGGTGCTGCCACGGCCTCTGACGATGCCGCGCCTGCTCGCCACTATCGACGAGATCCTGGCTGGCCCTCCGCTGACGACAACGGATGGCCCAACTGTCGCCAGCGAGCAGACGATCGAGCCGTCGGTACTTCAGCCCGCACCAGCAGCGTCCCCTGATCCGGTCCAAGCGCCCGATCCGGTCGAAGCGCCCGATCCGGTCGAAGCGCCCGATCCGGTGGAAGAGCTCGATCCGGTTGGGCAACTCGACCAGCCGACCTCGGCTCCGGCCCTGGCCACACCACTTCAGCTGCCGCTGGAGCCGGAGCGACCCATGCCCTCGCTACCCGGTCAGCCGTCCGGCCCAACCGACTGGGGGGCCAGCGTCGGACCGGCAGTGACGCCAGCGCGCGCGTGGACCGTCCGGCAAAAGGACGGCGCAGCCGAGCCACCGCAGGACCAGAGCACGCCCCAGTCCGACCCCGAGCCAGGCTACGTCGCAGAGGCGGAACCGGTCGCGGCGGATCCGCAAGGCCAAGACGCGCCCGCAGTGGAACTACCGGCTACGTCGGTATCGGACGAGCCGGCCGAGCCGGTAACTGCCCAGCACCACCATGAGGCACCGTGGAGCCCCCCTGTCGTCGACGTGGAGGCGCGGCTCGCCGGCGTGGCTCATCTGACCATGGCGCCCGTCAGTCACCCGCCGATCAGCCACCCGCCGATCAGCCACCCGCCGATCAGCCACCCGCCGGCGCCGGATGACAGACCCCCGAGCACCCAGCCGCCGGTGGTTCAGGCCTTTTCCGAGCCGTCCGCCCCGCAGAC
>JANLPD010000265.1:0-8079 GCA_031367045.1 Frankiales bacterium
CGCGCCGTTCTCCCCGACGATCGCGTGCACCTCGCCGGGCAGGACGACGAGGCTCACCTCGCTCAGCGCCTGGACACCCTGAAACGCATTCGATATGCCGCCGAAGACCAGTGCAGCGGAAGCGGGGCCAGTTTCGCGGCCCGCGGTCATGTCACGACGCCTTCCCGGCGGACGGTTGGCATTGGCAAGGTCAACACCGCTCACGTCGGCAACCTAACGGTAGTTTGGTAAAATGGTCAAGCACTTCCCCCAGCCACCGGCGAGCGCTGCTCAGGGAGCCCGATCGAACGACGGCGGGCGACACTCGTTGAATGCGGCGATGCCCTCGTCCCGCTCCGACTTAGCGTGCGTCACGGCTTCTCCTCGTCCCACTCCACGTCGAGGTCCGCATCGAGATGGCTCGTGTCATTGAACCGCCTGAGCATCCAGGTGTCTCCCGATACGACGAGGTGAGTGAGCGAGCCGTTTTCGGACTCCGTGAAGGCGAACATCTTCCCACCGGTTGCGATCGCCGCGATCATGCCGATCACGCCGCCGTGGGCGAAGACGGCGACCCGCTCATCCGGATGGTTCCGGGAGATCTTTGCGATGACCCCCTTGAGCCGCGTGGCTAGGTCGACGGACTGCTCGGCGCCGGGGATCACGTCCCAGCTCTGCTCCGCGAGCACCCGCTGCCAGTCGGGATGGCCCTCCTCACGCCTGATCCGGTAGACACCGCCTTCCCACTCGCCGAGGAAGATCTCCCGCAGATCGGGCTCGATAACGGGTGTCAACCCGGTTGCCTGGGCCAGCGGAACTGCCGTCTGCTGCGTGCGCTGCAAGGTCGACACGTAGATCGCCGCGATGGACAAGCTGGCGAGGCGCCCCGCGACCTGGGCCGACTGCACGTAACCACGCGGATCGAGCGGCGGGTCACCATGCCCGTCGATCAACGGCTGCGGCTGGTCCACGCGCAGGGGCTGCGACTCGCCGTGCCGCACGATGAAGATGTGTGTCCCGCCCGAGGGCAGGCTGAAGCGGGTCTGCCGGTACTCGCGAGGGCTCGTCCGGGTCTCAGTCACGAAGGTCCATCCATTTCGTCAGACAGCAGTAGGTATGGGGCCGGTCTTCGCGCGACTTGCTGCGCTCGCACCAGCGACGCGCCCGAAAACGAAGGCGCTGGTGATCGAGTTGCCGCTGCCGACGTAAACATCACCTAGGACGCCGCCGGTGCACTCGCCGGCGGCGAAGAGGCCGGCCACCGGTGCCCCGTCGTCACCGAGCACGCGTGCCTGGGAATCGATGCGCAGTCCGACGGCGGTGAGCGCCACATGCGCCATCCGCATCTCGGCCGCGTAGAACGGCGGCGCGGCGACCTGGCGGAGCACGTCTGGGCGCTTGCGATAGTGACTGTCGAAGCCGGACTCGACGTCGCGGTTGTACTCGGCGATCGTGGCGAGAAAGCGATACGCCGGGATGCCCATCGCCTGCGCCAGCTCCTCCAGGGTCTCGGCCTTTTTGACCACTCCGCCCTCCACCATCTCGTCCAGCATGCTCTTGACCCATTTCTGCACGCGGCTGTCGCGCCTGCCCACGGAGACCTTCTTGGTGGCCTCCACCGTGTTGGGCAGCGAGGCTTCCTTCGAGGTCTCGTCGAACACCGCGTAGACCGGCCTTGGCTGGCCCTCCATGATGGGCTGGGTCACGCTGTACGACGACGTCTCGTCATAGAAGCGACGGCCCTCGCCGTTGACAAGGACGAGCCACCCCGGCAGGTAACCGCCCTCCAGAACGTTGCCGAAGTTCGGCGTGATGAGGCGGGTGCAGCGCCCCTGCCCCACAACCTGGGCGTCAACCTGCGCGCCGAGGCCGAACCCGCTGCCGCTGGAGGTCCGTGCGCCGATGTACCAGTACCAGTCCTCATCCGCGAGCTGCGGAAGGTAGCGGTTAACGAGCTCGCGGTTGGCACCGAAGCCACCCGTGGCGATCACGACCGAGCCGACGCGCAACGTGTCGCCTCCGGCGGCGACGCCGGCGACCACACGGTCCTCGACGACGAGCCGGTCGACCTGCGTGCCCAGTGCGATCTCGACGCCGATCCTCTTGGCCTCGCGGACCAGGGTCTGGGCGACCGCGAAGCCCTCACCAACCGTGATGTGCATACGTGCTGCACGTTCCTCGCCGGACGTCATGACACGCGAGTCGAACTCCACTCCGATGTCCTGCAGCCAGTCGATGGTTTGGCCCGACTCCTCACAGAGCGTTCTCACCACCGACGGCTCCAGACGGAACCGGTTGAGAGCCATGTAGAAGCGGTACATGTCCTCGGAATCGTCCTCGATCCCCGCCTGCCGCTGCAGGCGCGTGCAGGCACCCATGAGCTTGCCGCCCGACAGGCGGCTGGATCCCCCGAGCTCTCCCGAACCCTCCAGCAGCAGGACCGATGCGCCTTGCGACCGAGCGGTGATTGCCGCAGTCAGCCCGGCGAAGCCCGAGCCGATTACGGCGACATCGAAGTCAGTCACCTGACAACTCCCTGACGCATTTCTAGGGCTTGCCCGACAGTCGGGCGCTCAGCAGGCGAGCCGCCCAGGTGTTGTCGTCGTGGGCGATGATCCCGGTCCACGGACCGTAGGACGGGCGGAAGTCGATGCCGGCCAGGTTGGTCGGAATCGCGATGAACACCTCGCTCGGGGGGTTCGAGGCCTCGAACACGCGCCGGCAGGCACGGTCGAGCAGAGCCGTCGACTCCGGCCCCTCCCAAGGGACGTCGATGACGACCCGCTCGACCCCCTCCACGAAGTCCTCCGGCTCGGACACGACCTGGGCGTCAGCCGGCCGGGTCATCTGGATCGGAACCGTGGCCCGCTCGTCGCACCACGCAAGGAACTTGTCCAGCCACTGGTCGGGCTCGGAGTCCGAGAACTCCGCGCGCCCGCCGAGGACGAGGCCCTGGTCGCCCGACACTGTGATGACGTCGCCTTCCTGGATCACCGCGCCCGAGGCGAAGACGACCTTCCGGTCGTCCAGATGGATGGTCATGCCCTCGACGCCGCAAGCAGCAGGCTTGCCCATCCCACGGGCGACGACGGCCGCGTGGCTCGCGCGACCGCCGAGCGCGGTGACGATGCCCGCCGAGACGATCATGCCGTTGATGTCCTGCGGCGACGTCGTGGGGCAGATCAGGATGGGGGGTGTGCCGTCCTCCGCCATCTCCTCCGCCCTGGCCAGGTCGAGGACGGCGGGACCGACGGCGGTACCCGGTGACGCAGGCACACCGGTCCCGAGCACGGGGAGCCCCTCGAAGGAGTGACACACGGGGGCCTGCCGGTGCTCCAACGCGCTCAGCGACACACGGTCGATCGCGGTCTCGACGTCGATCAGGCCCTCGTCGACCATGTCGACCGCAATGCGTACCGCAGCTGCCGGGCTCCGCTGGCCCACGCGGGCCTGGAGGATCCAGAGCCGCCCATGCTCCACGGTGAACTCGACGTCGCACATGTCGCGGAAGTCCTGCTCCAGGGTCCGCGAGGCCTTCTCGAGTGCCTGCCAGAGGTCCACCGACTGGGCGCGCAGTGACTCGATGGACTCGGGAATCTGCGAGCCGTTGACGACCTCCTCGCCCTGGGCGCACCTCATGAAGTCGCCGTACGGCGCCTGGTTGCCCGTGACCGGGTCGCGGGTGAAAACGACACCGGTGCCTGAGTTGTCGTCGAGGTTGCCGAAGACCATCGCCTGCACCGTGACTGCTGTACCAAGGTCCTCGGGGATGCCGCGGTAGCGGCGGTAGCGCTGGGCCCGAGGGCGGTTCCACGAGCGCCAGACGGCCCCGATCGACTCGAGCACCTGGGTCTCGGTGGTCTGTGGGAACGGAGCGCCATGCGCTTCGATGGCCGCCTTCCAGAGCAGGACGCGCTCGGCGTCGTCGAGGCCCTCGGCCTGGTGGTGGATCTGAGCCAGCACGTCGGACGGAAGCTCACGGACCACCTCAGCGAAGGTCGCGAGCAGCCGCGCGTACGACTGCAGCGCAAACCGCTGGGTGGTGCGGGAAGCGACGCCACCTACGACCTCGTCGCTCATTCCGACGTTCAGTACGGTGTCCATCATCCCCGGCATCGAGACCGGAGCCCCCGACCTCACCGAGAGCAGGAGCGGGCTCGCGGGATCGTCCAGCCGACGCTCGAGACGTGCCGCGAGATCCTTCAGGTGCTCCTTGACGCTGCGCGCGAGCTCGTCCGGCACGGTCGGGTCGGTCCGCGCGAACGTCTTCCACGCCTCGGTGGTGACCGTGAACCCAGGCGGGACGGGCAGTCCCATCGAACCGGTCATCCGCGCCAGGCTCGCGCCCTTGCCGCCGAGGTACAGCCGGTCCTGGAGGGGGGACTCAAAGGTGTGGATGAACTGCGCGGCTTCGCGTGCCCCCACGGAGGTCTCAGGCATGGTCTGCGTCCATTTCACGGATAACGGGCAGCACGCGCTCGGCGAAGAGGTTGAGGCTGGCCCAGCCGACCTCTGGGTCAAGGCCGGCAACGAGGGGGTGGAGCGTGATGATCGTGTTCGCGTCGTAGCCCCGCACGAGTTCGATCGCCTCGTCCGGGGTCATGACGACGTACCGACCACCGGCACGCAGGTCGGCCACGGTCGGAGGTTCGACGCCGGCCGGGCCCGAGGTGGGTGTGTCAGTTCTCGACCAGCTCGCGTAGTTGCCCGCCTCGAGGAGGAAGTGCCGTGCCAGCTCCTCCCACGCCGCATCGACATCCTCGGTCACGTGGATGAGGTGCGGGCCTCCCCGGGAGTACTCCTTCGCAGGGGGCAGACCCGCAGCCAGCCGCTCCAGCTGGAACACCTCGTAGGCCTCGGCGTTGAGCGGGAAGTACTCCATCCCGAGGCGGACCGCCCGCTTCGCCGCTGCTCCCGACGATCCGCCGAGAATGAGCGTCGGCCCGCCGGGCGTCCCCGGCCGGGGGGTCACGCGGACCCTGCGGCCCTTGTACTCGAACGCCTCGCCGGTCCAGGCCTGGCGCAGAACCGCGACGCCCTCCTCCATGAGCCGGCCCCGACGGCTGCGGTCGACGCCGAACATCTCAAACTCGGCCTGGTTGTAGCCGGCCGCGAGCACGACGTCGAGACGTCCGCCGCTGATGAGGTCCAGGACCGCGAGGTCCTCCGCGACCATGATCGGATCGTGCAGCGGAAGGAGTACTGCGGACAGGTTGATAGTGATCCTCGAGGTGACCGCAGCGACGGCCGACCCGAGCACCGTGATCGACGGGCACCAGTTGTCCGCGGTGCCGTGGTGCTCGCCGATGCGGATAGCGTCGAGCCCCTTCTCGTCCGCCCAGCGCGCCATGTCGAGGGCGACCGGATACAGCTCCGTAAGGGGCTTGGCCCAGTTGGGGCTTTGCAGGTTCAGCCTCATGTCAACGCGCAACGGCCGACTCCTCACCATTTCTCGACGGTGAATACCGGGAAGCAACGCGAGCCGTGGCGGCTGCGGGCACGTCAGCCGCCTGCCCGCAGCTTCACCGACACCTCGGCCCAGGTCGGCTCGCCCGCCTCCTTGCGGATGCGCTCGATGTCGGCGCGAACCAGGGTGGATCCGCGGTCGCGGAGCAGTCGCGAGGTCTCCTGCGTGTACCGGTACATCGCGTCGACATCGGGATCGCCGTAGCCGAACTTCACCGAGGCATCGTCGAAGTTGCGCCACGGCGCCTGGAGCAGCGGCGAGGTGTACGCACGGGCCTTGGCGTTCAGCTCGTCCTGGGTCAGCCGGCCCTCCAGGAACTGGTACGTGCTCGTCTTGCGCGCAAGGTCCGACCGCGTCGACGTCGCCCCGTCGCTGGCGCGCCGCGAGTAGTCGTGGTCGTTGAGGACGAACGCCGGGACCAGCTGGGCGACGCGGCCGGACTTGGGGAGCTCCATATCCGCCCCCGGTCGCCACTGACGGTAGCTGTAGGGGTGGACGAGGTACTCACCAGCCGCCCCGTGGAGGCCGTCGTAGGTGATGTAGTCGCTCATGAAGGACGCGGTGCCGAACTCCTCGTTGTACAGCGGCCAGAGGCGGCGGACCCGGTCGTCGATCATCTCCCACTCGGCCTGGTCATAGGTGCCCGACATGAAGGAGATGTCCGATAGCGCGTAGCAGTACGCGAGGATCCCAGCCTCGGTCATCCGGTCGAAGCCCATCGCCGCGAACCGCCGGTGCAGCGGGGTGATGGCCGCCTTGATGGTGGCGGCGATCTCGCCGAGCGTGTCGATCAGCTCCTTCTTGCTCCCCATGCCCACCGGGATGAGTCGGTCGCTGAAGATGTCGGAGGTGTAGAGCCCGACGCCAAGGATGTGCTCCTGATAGGCCTCCGGGACCGTGTACGCAGTCCCGAAGTCGGTGACCTCGATGCGGACGTCGTCGGTGATGAGGGCCAACGTCAGGTTCTGGTAGGGGATGTCCTTCGCCACATCGTCCATCCATGGGAGCCCGCTCTCCCCGAGGGTGAGGAAGTTCCGCAGGTGGAGGAGCCGCTGCCCTCCCAGGTTGTAGGGGCCGTTGGAGTCCATGCCAACGCGGCTCTCGCAGTAGACGAGGAAGCTGTACTGGCTGGCTACCGCGCTGAACCGGCCGACGGCTGCCCGCAGCTCGTCGTCGACCTCGTAGGCGTCGGCCTCGAACACCTGGAGCGCCCGCTCGTCGAGCACGTGCGACAGGTCCCCAGCGGAGTCCGTCCAGATGTGGCCCTCGTTGCGCCGGTATGTCGACATCACGCGCTCGTGCCAGTCGGTGACGTACCAGAGGTCCTCGAGGTTGTCCTCCGGCCGCAGGACGCCGAGCTTGATGAGCTCGACCCTGCCCTGGAGGTAGAGGAGCTGGCCACCCATGTTAGAAGTCAGGGTGCCGAGCTGAATGCTGGAGTTGCGCATCCGGTGGCCGACGTCCTCCGGGCTGATGTACTCCGAGGCCTTTCGGATGATGCCCGGGTACATGTAATAGGCCTGCATGAACGACATCATGAAATAGGGCAGCATCGGGAAGAGCTTCGACTCTTGCGCAGTGCGCGTCATGAGGTTCCGGGCGATCGTGTCGTCATGCTCGGCGAGCGCCGTGTTGACGAGATGGAGCTGTTCTTCGCTGATCCGCCACTCGCTCACTGCGCTGCTCCGTCCTCAGCCGGGCGGATGACTGCCCGGGGCTTCCGGTCCTCTTGCAGGAATGCTTCGGCGTCCTGTGGCGCCGCCGAGTACTGCACGGTCACGCGCTCGCCGTTGACGAGCGGCCGGCTCAGCCGCGCAGCCATGAGGGTCGGGACACCGAACTCGCGCCCGAGGATGCCGAGGTGGCTTCGCACCGTGCCGGCGAGACAGATGACGGCCTCGAAGTCGGGGAGCAACGGGGCGGTCAGGGTCCCGCCGCTGTCGTCGATGACGGCAATGGTGTCCGGCGGCACGCCTTCATCGATGAGGCGGTTCACGTCGCTGACCTTGCGGATCACCAGGACGTTCCCGGTCACGTCGTCGGCGCGGAAGACGTTGTCGCCGTCGCCGATGACCCCTTCGGGGAACTCGGAGGCGTCGTAGTAGACGTGGCCCTCCGAGCGGAGGACGTAGAGGTGGGGCTTGTCAAGGACCGAGATCTCCGCACCGGCGTAGAACTTGCGGCCCTCGACCTGCTGGAACTCCTCGAAGACCTCATCGGCGATCTTCTCGGACTCGGGAAGCGAAAACAGCTCCGACCAGCTCTTGTTCACCAGCTCCGCCCACGCACGGCCCGACCTGTCAAGATTCGCATTGACGCGATCGATCACCTTCCGCCGCGTCATCCCGGTCAGGACTCCGCCGATGGTGTCCTCCGGGAAGGACCACTTCGGCTTTCCGGTTGCGTACTTCATCGCTCACCTCTCACTGAAGGAACGGCACGTCGTCGCGAGTCGGGCTGGTCGTGCGGGTGACGAGTCGGCGGGACCTGACCCGACGAGCTCCAGGCTACAGGAATCAACCAACCGTTTGGCAAGATCCCGGCAGGATTTCTCGGGAAGATCCTCGAGAGGTGCCGGCGGCCGCCAACTGGCGGAAGGGCCGTTGGCGACCGTGGTCTCGAGCTCGAGACCA
>JANLPD010000439.1:0-3308 GCA_031367045.1 Frankiales bacterium
AGGGCCGGCGGCTTGCGCCCCCCCGCCGCATCCTTGGTCGCGGCCGTAGAAGCGGGGTCGCCGGCCGCCGGCGCACCTGCGATGTCGAGGACGAGCGAGACGGTGGCGCTCGCGCAGCCGGCCAGCTCGACGTCCTGGCCGGCAAGCACCTGCCCGTCGACGGTCACGCCGGTCGGCTCGCCGCAGGCTGTGAAAGGTCCGACGTCGACGGTGACCGTCTTGGCCCGGCGGCCGGGGTTGTGCAGGACCAGGGGCACCACCCGACGTTCACCCACCCGGGCCTGGATGACGATGTCGGCGTCGGGGGTGCAGCAGTCGCACGGGTCGCAGCGGCAGGGCCGGTCCGCCGAGCAGCCACCGGCCGGCGCGGGCTGCCACAACCGCGTCCACGGCTGCCACATCGCGCCGTAGGCAGCGTCTGCGGCCTGGTACCAAGCCCGGACAGCGTCGCCATAGCCCGGCGGTGCGAGCACGCTGTCAGAACGAGTAGTGCTCATGTGGTCCTCCTGGTGGACGTCGACGGGCTCTTGCGGGGACGGCGGGGGGCGCGCGTCGCGACTGGTGGTGTGACGGCTTTTGGTGTCACGGCTTTTGGTGTGACGGTGGCCGGCGTGCGCGGTGGAACGACCACCTCGATCTCGGCGGGACCCAGTGGCAGCCGGGCCAGATGCCGCCGGGTGGGGTCGAGGCCGGCGGGCAGCCCGACGGTCAGCGCCAGCACGGCTGTGCGCCCGGGCTCGATCGTCGCGGGACCACTGAGCCGCCCTGTCACGGTGCGCTCGTCGGGCGGGTCACCGACGTCGGCACGCACCAGCTCGGCCAGCTCCAGGGCTTGGTTCCCGTCGTTGCGGACGACGACAGTGATCGTGGTCTGTACCTCGGTGACGAGCACCCGGCCCGGGACGACGGCGAGGCTCGCGCGCGCGAGGACGACCACCTGGGCCGGCCGACGGTGCCCGGCAAGGGTGACTTCGCCCAGGTAGCTGCCCGGGGGGGTAGCCGGGTCCAGCCGCAGCACCGCACCGGCGACGGTCCGCGCGCCGGGAACGAGCACCGCCACCAGCGACACCTGTGCCGCCGGCAGCCCGGCGACCTCGAGGAGGGCACCGCGCAGCGACAGGCGCGTGTCGGTGTCATTGCAGAGCGGCAGCCGGGCCCGCAGCGCCTCAGGCGGGCCCGCGAAGACCACGGGCTCCCCATCCGGCAGCGCGAACAGAGCGCCGGAGGGCTTCATGGCCCGAGCCGGACCGTCACGCCGGCTGCCGGTTCGGTCGGTCCGCGGTGCCCGGCCTGCTCGACGGTCCCGAGGAGCTGTGGCAGGCGGGCGGCCGGCTCGACCTGGCTGCGCAGCTCCCCGCTGAAGCTGACGGCAACCAGCTCGATGCCGAACCACGACAGACCGAGGCGGGACTCCCACGGCGTGCGCACGACGGTGGGCGGTGGCGGTGCCAGCTCGATGCGCAGGCAGGTGTCGACGGCGACCGGCTGCAGGTCCACCCCCACGGTGGCCGCCGAGGTCACCGCGAGCGGCTCGACGGCGAGCCGGGCCGTCGAATCGGCCGACAAAGTGGTGACCGCCGTGACGGTGCCGTCGGAGTGCAGCGTCGTCTCGGCGCGGATGTCGTCCAGACCCTTGACGACGACCTCGGAATCGACCGCAACCCCGTCGCTGTGGACATCTACCGACACGTCGGCCATTCAGACCTCCAGGAGAGTGGGGCGCTTCGGGGACACCAGATAACTGTGGTGAAAGCCCAGCCGGTTGTCGGCCCGCGACGTCAGTCGGGCGTCGTACTCCTGCAGGTCTGGCATGTCCACGCGCAGCCGCAGCCGGAGCGAGGGATAGTCGTAGACCGACAGGTGGTTCAGCCCCCGGTTGGCGGTGAACAGCAGTGTCTGGTCGGCCGACAGCTGGCAGCCGTAGACGCTGTCGAGCAGCGAGCCGCGGCTGACCCGTAAAGCCCCCACGAAGTGCCTGCTGCTCGGGCCGGGCGAGGCGCGGGTGAAGGCGTCGAGGACCTGCGACGCGGCCGCGCGACCGTGCCGGAGCTGGGTCGCGGCGTCCGGGCGCTCGTCGATGATCCGGTACGACGCGAAGGTGGCGAGGTCGAGCAGGACCACGCTCTGGCTACCGCCGTTGCACCAGATGAGCTCGGTGTCGGAGATGGTCACGTCGCTGTTGATGTGCGCGGGCACCTCGCGCCCACCCGTCCAGTGCCGCAGCACCTGGCCGCTCTCGGCGTCGATCTCATAGACGTACTCCTTGAAGTACGCCATGCCCCACTCGTGCCAGTCCACCCCCTCCTGCGGCGTGACCCGGAACGACAGCGCGTAGAACAGGTCCTCGCTCGGGTGGACCGCCACGTGCCAGCAGGTCGTCGGGAGCACGACCCGCCGGGTCGTGCCTGCCTGCAGGTCAAGGATGCCGACCTCGCAGGCCTCCCCGTACTTGGGGTGATCCATCCCGCCGTAGACGACATATCGACCGGACGACGTCCGCTTCATGGCATGGGGAAGCGCAAGACCGTGCGGGGCAAGCACCTCCGCCTTGGTGAGCCGGTTCAGGTCGACCCGCCAGAGGTGGGCACCGACCACCGTCACGAACTCGACGTCATCGAGCCAGACCAGATGCGTGCTGCCTTGGATGCTGGTCTCGGGGACCTCGAGACGCAGGGTCGACATCCGGGCCGTCTCGGCCAGATCGCGCGGGTCGTAGAACAGCAGATGCTGCCCGGCGTTGCCGAGGAAGCCGCTCCGTCCGTCCGGGCTCACGTTGACGGCGTGGCCGCCGGCGATGCCGTCGTAGTAGACGACCTTGTAGGCGTAGGAGTCGTCGGCCGGGTCGAAGCGCAGCTGGCAGACGCCGGCCCGGCCCTCGAGCCCGTTCAGGCCGCTACCGTCCAGCGCCACGTGGTAGGCGTACGGGTAGGTGCGCACGTGTCCTCCCCCGGAGTCGACCCCGGACACGCTAGCCCGTTCGGAGCAGTCTCGTCACGTCCGGTCAGGCCAGCGGGTCCTCGTCGAGCCGCGACCGGAGATCCTGGCGCTGCTGCCGCTTCTGGGCGAGCCGCGCCTCGAGGACGACCGAGTAGGTCTCGCGCTGCTTGCGCAGCAGGAAGAAGCCCAGAACCGAGGTGACCAGCAACGAGATCATCAGCGCGACGATGCCGCGCACACCGACGAGGGCGAGCGCCACCACGACGACGAAAAACAGGCCCAGGCGCAGAACCGAGTACTGCAGCAGCGCCCGGCTGGCCTTTCGGGGGGGCGCCTGTTCGGTCACGAGAAGGCCTTCATCGGCTGCGGTT
>JANLPD010000302.1:0-2869 GCA_031367045.1 Frankiales bacterium
TCTACAACTGGTCGACGTCCGGCCTGCCCGCTGGCGCCTACCTGTTGACCGTGGAGCTGGGGGACGGCGTCCTGCGTTCGGTCACCGTGACCCTGCGCTAACGAGCTGTCATGACACTGGGGGCGGCCCGGCCGCCATCACCCCGGGGTTGCCGCTTTCGCTTACGTCGATCAAGGTCCCGCCCGCTTCGCGCGGGGCGGGCAGGTGTGGGCCTGGTTGGGCGAGCCGCTCCTGCAGCGCGGCGACGACGGCCCGCCCGGCGACCCGGCCGGCTTCTCGCGCGCGGTCGATCTGGTGAAATTCCAGCAGGCCGATGCCCCGCGTGTCAGGTGTCACGAGCACCGCCGCGAGCTGGCGCGCCTCGTCCAACGTCGACGTGCCCGCCATAAGCATGGTCCTGAGCAGGGTCTCTCCGAGAGCTGGCATTCGAGGTGTCCCCGAGCGGGACCGCATCGACCCAGCAGCCGCGATGTTGACTGCCACGACCGGTCCCTCGTCGAGGTCGGTGAGCGGGCGGACCGGCAGGTTGTCGAGGACCCCGCCATCGACGTGCAGCGCGTCGCCGATGCGCGCCGGCGGGAAGAGGCCGGGCAGCGACAGGGAGGCGCGCACGGCCGCGCCGACCGGACCGCGCCGGTGCACGACCAGCTTGCGGGCCAGCAGGTCCGTGCTCACCAGCGTCAGCTCCCGGGGGAGCTGCTCGAACAGGGAGTCGCCGAGATACCTCGCGATCGCCGCCTCGGTCTTGCGCCCCTTCGCCAGCGACACCGTCGGCAGCCGGTAGTCGTTGAAGGGGTTCCTGCGGACGAATTCGTCGTAACACACCGCATCGACCGCCGCGGCATCGCGCCCCGTGGCGAAAAGGGCCGCCACGACCGAGCCGATGCTGCAGCCTGACCAGCGGTCGATAGCGAAGCCGGCATTCTGCAGCTCCTCGACCACCCCGATGGCAGACAGCGAGCGCGCACCTCCGCCGGCGACGGCGACGCCGATCGACCGGCCGGCCAGCCGGGCGCCGATCGATTCGACCACGTCGGAGAGGGCGCCACCGTCCGCGACGGCCGCGAACCGGGGGGCCAGGACGTCGTGCCACTCAACGAGCCGGGACGCGGGCGGCGTCGCGCCTACCAGCAGGAGGTAGGAGTCAGCGGTGCACCCGTTGAAGGCCCCCAGCGGGGACGAGGTGCCCTCAGCAACGACCACGATGCGGTCGGCCTGTCGCAGGCAGAAGGAGTGCCAGTCGTCCCGGGGGTCGTCCCCGACCAGCAGCACCCGGTCGTGTGCCGGTTCGGCACGGTGCAGCTGCTCGGCGGTGAGGGAGCGGCTGGCGAGGACCCGCAGGCTACGTCCGAGCAGGTGTTCCAGCTGGTCGGCCACCAGCTGGACCGGGGCGGCGTCCCCGACCCCTACCACGGCGACGACCCGGGGGAGCCGGGAGGTCTGAGCGGGGGCGGCCGACTGGTGGCCCTGCAGCTGCACCGCCAAGGCACGGGTCAGCGTGCGCAGCGCGTCGGTGTCACGTCGCAGCACGTCGTCCACGTGGTCTGGCGTGATCCGTGCGAGCACGGAGTCCCGTCGGGCCCGGATCCCGGCCGAACGCGGCGCGCCCGTGAGGACTCCCAGCTCGCCGACGACGTCCCCGGCTCCGAGCTCGCGGATGACGCCGGCCTCGCCAATCACGTCAAGGCGTCCGGTCCGTACGACGTACATGGCGTCGGTGGGCTCGCCGGCGCGAAACAGCCACTGGCCCCCCTCGACCGTCACGAGCTCGCTGTCGTCGAGCAGTCTGTCGCGTGCCGCCGGCGGGAGGTTCGCCAGCAGCGGCGAGCGCTCCACGTCCTGGTCGCCCCGCGCTTCCTGCGCCGGGCGCACGTGGAGCTCGGGTTCCGCCGGGGGCGGCACGTCCTCTGTCTCGACGGAGGCTGGCCGGCGCAGGCCGGTCGCAACTATCGCCGAGACGACAAAGCAACCGATCGACAGCGCCCACACGTGCCGGAAGGCGCTGACGGCCTGGCCGGGCGAGGGCGATCCGACGATGTCGACCAGCAGGGCGACGCCTATGACGGCGCCGAGCTGGCGGGCGCTCGACACGATGGCCGACGCCGTGGCGTACCGGCCGCCTGGCACGGCCGCGAGGGCGGCGCTGGCGACGATGGGCAGGGTCATCCCGACGCCGATTCCCGACAGGACCTGACCGGGAAGCCACTCCCCGAGGAAATCCGGGCTGGTCCCGACCGCGAAGAGGTACCAGACGTAGGCGCCGGCCCAGATCAGCGCACCAGGGACGGCCACGATGCGGTGGCCACGCCGGTCCGCGACCTTGCCGAGCACACCGGCCACGACCACCGCGACGACGGCGCCGGGAGCGACCGCCAGGCCCGAGCGCAGCAGGGACCACCCCCACACGTAGTGCAGCCAGAGGATGTTATTGAGCATGTAGGCGTAGAAGCCCATCCCGGCGAAGAACGTGACGACGTTGCCCACAAGGAAGGTCGGGAGCCTGAGCAGCTGCGGGTCCAGGACGGGTACTGCGTGCCGCCGCGACGACCAGACGAAGGCTGCCGCCAGCAGGACGGCGGCGACGACAACTCCCGCAAAGCCAGGGCTGTTCCACCCCCACGTCGGCCCTTCGGTCACGGCCAGGGTGATTGAGGCCATGGCCAGGCCGAGCAGCGCGGCACCGCGCAGGTCCGGCAGCCGCCGGCGGCCCGGGGCTCGGCTCTCGACGAGCACCCGATTAGTGGCCACGACGGCAACGACACCCAGCGGTACGTTGATGAGGAAGGCGAGCCGCCAGTTGTGCAGCTCGACGAGCGCGCCACCCAGCGGTGGCCCGATCCCCGATGCGAAGGCGGCGGTCGCGCCCCAG
>JANLPD010000323.1:0-3311 GCA_031367045.1 Frankiales bacterium
AGCGCCTGGGGGACGGTGGTCCGCTGGCGCAAGCAGGGCTGGGTGCCGCTGGGTGCCCTGCGGGCCGGCGGGATCAGCGTGCCTCAGGAGGCCGCCCTCCGCCCGGCGGCAGCTGGTCCTGCGGCCGCCCTTGCCCGCCTCGTCGTCCTGACCGACGAGCTGCTCTGGCTCCTTGGACTCTTGGTGGCGGAAGGGTCGTGGAGCGGGTCGGCTGCCAACGGCGAGGACCTCAGCATCTCCGGTGCGCAGGACGTGCTGGACCGCGCGCTGAAGGTGATCGAGCGAGACCTCGGGCTGCACTGCGCCCGCTCGAAGCCCAGCACAGCCCGCGCTGGCGCACTGTCGGTCAACAACCAGCCGCTGCTGCAGCTCCTGGGCCACCTCGGCTTCGGTCCGCAAAAGTGCCTCCCCGGGTGGGTCCTCGGCCTGCCCCTGCGCCGGCTCGGTCAGGTCCTCGAGGGCTACCGCGAGGGGGCCGACGGCCACCCTGGTAACGCGGCCGACGGGGCGGAGGGCCACGCGTTCTCGACCGTCAGCGCGACGCTGAAGGACGACCTCGTCTTCGCCTTCGCCCGCTTCGGTCTGGTGCCGGACGTGACACGCTGCGAGCCCCGCTCAACGCAGCGCAACGGCGACCGCCGGCTCCCGTACTGGCGCTTGACGCTTTGCCGGGTCGCGCCGTGGAGCCCGCTCGACTGGCACCGCGGCGTCGAGCAGGTCCTGCCGGCGCGACGCACCGCGGACATCGTGTGGGCACCCGTCACAGCGATCGAAGAGGTCCCCGCCTCGCCGCTGGTCTACGACTTCTCGGTCCCGTGGCGCGAGAACTTCTGGGCCGGTGCCGGCCTTCTCGCGCACAACACCCATGGTCCGAGGATGCGGCCGAAGGACGGACGGGCGATTCCGGCGTTCGCGAGCCAGGCGCTGACCGGCCGGCCGATCACGGTGGCCGGCGACGGCAGCCAGACGCGCTCGATCATCTACGTCGACGACCTCGTCGAGGGCATCATGCGGCTCGTCCGCTCGGGGCTCCAGGGCCCGGTCAACATCGGCAACCCGCACGAGGTGTCGGTGCTCTACCTGGCGCAGACCATCAAACGGCTGACCAACAGCGACAGCGAGATCGTGTTCATCGAGCGCCCGGTCGACGACCCGAGCATCCGCCAGCCCGACATCACGCTGGCCAGGCGCGAGCTCGGCTGGGAGCCCGAGGTCGGCTTCGAGGACGGTCTCGAACGCACGATCAGCTGGTTCCGTTCGCACCCGGAGCTGATCAGCTGAGAGCGGCCGCGAGCAAGGGCGCGAGCGCGCGAAATGCCTTCCCGCGATGGCTGATGGCGTCTTTCTCTTGCGCCGTCAGCTCTGCTGTCGTGCGCTCGTCGCCGTCGGGCCGAAAGACCGGGTCATAGCCGAAGCCACCGCTCCCCCGTGGCAGGTGAACGATCTCCCCGCGCAGGACTCCCTCGACGACCTCGGAGCGTCCGTCCGGCAGCCAGAAGGCCGCGGCGCAGACAAACTCGCCGCCCCGGCGTACGTCCGGGAGGTCGGCGAGCTGACCGAGCAGCAGGTCAAGGTTGGCCTGGTCGTCCCCGTGCCGACCGGCCCACCGCGCCGACAGCACACCCGGCATCGCGTTGAGTGCGTCGACACACAGACCGCTGTCGTCCGCGACCGTGGGCAGCCCAGTCGCTAGGCAGGCCTCGCGCGCCTTGGCCAGGGCGTTTTCGGCGAAGGTCGGCGCCGTCTCCGGAGCCGGCTCAAAGGCGGTCACGGCGTCGAGTCCGACCAGGTCCACCCTGCCAGCCACGGCGTACGCCGACAGGATGCGCCGCAGCTCGACCACCTTGCCGGCGTTGCGGGTGGCGAGCAGCACGCGGGACGGTGTCACAGCTTGGTCGGCTCACCCTGGTGCTTGACCGGAAGTGGCTCGGCCAGCGCCGAGGCCTGGAGCGCGGTCAGGTCGGCGATGCCGCCGAGCGCGAGATCGAGCAGCGCGTCCAACTCGGCACGGGAGAACGGCGTGCCCTCGGCCGTGCCCTGCACCTCGACGAGCGCGCCGGTGCCGGTAGCCACGACGTTCATGTCGGTGCCGGCGGAGACGTCCTCGGGGTAGTCCAGGTCAAGGACCGGGATGCCGTCGACGAGGCCGACGCTGATCGCGGCGACACTGCGGACGGCCGCTTCGGCGCGCTCCAGTCTGCGGCAGGCGTCTACGAGCGCGACGTAGGCCCCCGTGATGGCCGCCGTTCGGGTGCCGCCATCGGCCTGGAGCACGTCGCAGTCGATCTGGATGGTGTTCTCGCCGAGGGCCTTCAGGTCGATGGCGGCTCGCAGGCTGCGGCCGACCAGCCGGCTGATCTCGTGGGTGCGGCCACCGAGCCTGCCCTTGACCGACTCACGGTCGCTGCGACTGTGGGTCGCGCGCGGGAGCATGGCGTACTCCGCCGTCACCCAGCCGAGGCCGGATCCCTTGCGCCAGCGCGGAACCCCTACGGACGCGCTGGCAGCCACCAGCACGCGGGTGCGGCCGAACTCCACCAGGCAGGAGCCCTCGGCGTGGTCGAGCCACCCTCGGGTCAGGGTCACCGAACGGAGCTGGTCGGCCGTGCGGCCGTCGTGGCGGGTCACGCGAGGCAGGCTAGCCGTCAGGGCTGGCGTCAGGGCTGGCGTCAGGTCTAAGGCCGGGTCACTGGGCCGGGCGACGGGCGCCGCGGTCAGATCTTGTACGACGCGCCGCAGCGGGCCAGCGCGATGTCGCCGTCGTAGGCGGCCTTGGCCTCTGCCAGGACCTCCAACGGGTCGAAGAAGGCAACAACGTGGGTGAGGAGCAGCGTTGCGACGCCGGCGCGCTCGGCATGCTCGGCGGCCTGGCGGCCGGTGAGGTGCACTCCGGCTGGATGCTCGCGGTCAGACAGCCACGAGGCCTCGCACAAGAACACGTCGCACCCGCGGGCAAGCTCGACGAGGGCATCGCTCTCCCCGGTGTCGGCGGAGTAGACGAGGGATCGGCCGTCGACCTCCAGGCGCACCGCGTGGCACTCAACTGGGTGGTTCATCACCGATGTGGTGACGGAAAATGGGCCCAGCTGCAGCTGGCCGCAGCCCGTCTCGCGAAAGTCGAACACCTCGATCAGCCCGTCCAGCGGCGGAGACTCGAAGCTGTTGCTGATCCGCTCACTGGTCCCAGCAGGCCCGTAGACCGGAAGGCGTGGCGGGACGCCGGCTGGGTGGTAGCGACGCGCGTAGGAGTAGGCGACGAGGTCGATGCAGTGGTCGGCGTGCAGGTGGGTGATGTAGATCGCATCGACGTC
>JANLPD010000324.1:0-6131 GCA_031367045.1 Frankiales bacterium
GCGGCGAACCACCTCGTGGTCGTCGACAAGAAAGACCGTGATCATCGACTCAGCATCGCACCTGAGATACCGGTTCGACCCGGGTCTTTGGTCCCGAGTTGGAAGGACGGCCGCCTCTCGCGCGACGTGCGGGCCGGCAGCATCCTTAGGCGGTGAGCTTCCAGAGGCGCAGGCCTGACACGGTGCTGTCACAGGACACGTGCCGCGACAAGTTGTCGCACTGCCGCCGTGGGTTTCTCGCGTGCAGCGCCCGCGCCCTCCCCACTTTGGTCCCAGCCGACCTGCGCATGCGCCAGGGACGCCTTCTCGTGACAGTGCACGACCCGGTGCTGGCCGACCAGCTGGTCGGCCAGGTCGTGGCAGTCGGCATCGGCCGGCGCCCGTTGCTGTTCCTCCCCGGCTGGCGCGTGGTGGCCCGTGGCAAACTGGGCCCGCCGGACGGCGACGACAACCTGGCCTTGCCGCTCGAGCCCTACCAGCTCGAGGGCGCCACCTACGGCAGGGCCCCAACGTGCGAGATCGACCACCTGGAGCTGAGACCTTGAGTACTCCTGACGCCCTCACTGCCGGGGAGATGGAGCACCTGGTCTTCATGGCGACGTGCGCTCCGAGCGTCCACAACACCCAGCCGTGGCAGTTCGTCCCGACCCCGGACGGACTGTTGCTGCAGCGGGACCGCGCGCGCCAGTTGTCCGTGCTCGACCCGGACGGCCGCGAGTTGTTGCTGTCCTGCGGTACGGCGATCCACCACCTGCAGGTGGCGGCACGTGCCCTCGCAATGGACATCGAGATCACCCTGTTCCCCGGTGACCGCCTCCCGGACGACGTGGCGCAGTTGCGCATCACGCATGGGACTTCAGCGACCGATGCCGAGGTGTCGGCAGCTGTCGCGATCCTGCACCGGCACACACCCCGGGGGCGCTTCGCCGACGACAGAGTGCCAGCAGCCGTGCTGGAGCAGTTGCGGATCGCCGCGGAGAGTCAGCTTGGAATGTTCCGGGTTGTCCAGGCTGACGAGCTCCTCGAGGTCGAAGTGCTGGTCAGCCGCGCCGAGCAGTCGCTCCTGCGAATCCCCGGCTACGCCGACGAGCTGGCCCGATGGGTGTGGCACGGCCCGCAGCAGCAGGACCGCGGAGATGGGCTGCCGCAAAAGGCTATCGACCACGGGACAGACCGAGCCGAGAGCCTGCAGGGCAGGCAGTTCGGCGCGGAGCCACTCCCCCGCCCCGACGAGCCTCCTGTCGCGGAGCACCCCACCGTCGTGCTGCTGTCCACGTTGGCCGACACCCCCGCCGACTGGGTGCACGCAGGCCAGTCGCTGAGCGCACTGCTGCTCGCCGCGACCGAGCACGGCCTCGTCGCGCAGCCGATCGGTCAGGTCGTCGACATCCCGGCTACCCGGTGGGCGCTGCAGCGACATCTCGGGACGGTGGGAGCTCCGCAGATGCTGCTACGCCTCGGTTTCGGCACGAGCCAGCCGGTCAGCCCCCGTCGACCGGTCGCCGAGGTCCTGCACGCCTGAGACCGTCGGTCCGATGAGCCCCGTCCCGGCCGTGCTCCCCGTGACGTTGACCCGCCCAGCACCATCCTGTGCAACTCAGCCGACCGCAGGCCCCTGTGGGTGCCAAAATCCGGGTCAGAGCTGGCTCGTCGAGCTGGTCAGCTGCCGGGCCATCCAGACCGTTCCCTCCTGGAGCGCCGGTCGCCACACCCCGTAGTCGTGACCGCCGGGACGCTCATGCACCTCTGCGATCTGCCCGGACCGGGTGAGCAGTCGCTGCATACGCCGCGCGTTCTCGCGCGGTAATAGGTCGGAGCGGCCGTAGTCCAGCCAGATCCGCATCTGTGGGCGCGCCGGCAGGCTGCTCGCGTACTGAGAGGGGTCGTTGGCAGCGACTATCGCGGCAAGCCCCACCCGCTTGCCGAACAGCCCTGCCATCCCTCCGTCAAAGGTCGGATGGTCGAACCCCGACAGGTCCACGATCCCGCTGAACACATCCCGGTGCCGCAGACCGAGGTTGAGCGCGCAATAGCCGCCGGCACTGTTGCCGGCCACCCCGCGCGCCAGGCGGTTCGGGATCGTGCGCAGCAGGTGATCGATGCCGGTCGGCACGTCAACCGTCAGGTAGGTCTCGATGTGCTCCCCCGGACGATCGACGCACTCGCTGTCGTCGGTCCACGAGCGGCTAGCCCGCGGAGCAACGAGGATTACCGGTGTCCCGGCCCGCGCAGCCCGCAGGCCGGCGTCGGCGGCGCGCGCGGCTCGAAACCAGTCAATGGGGGCGCCAGGGCTGCCGTGCAGCAGGTAGATCACCGGGAACCGCCGGGCTCGCTCGGTGAAGTACTGCGGCGGGAGGTAGACGTAGGCCTGGTGCACCCCAAAGCCGCTGGCCGGACCGGCTAGAGGCAGCAGCACCACCGCCCCGGCCGGGCGGGACAGCGGCTTGGAGACACTGTCGACAGCGACCGCTGCGCGCGCGGTGGGCCAGGTGGGGGTGTTCACCACGTCCGCGACACGGGGCAGGTACTGGTAGTGGGCGTTCACCGCGTCGGCGGCGGTGACCGGCAGCAGCAGCAGAGCCAGCAGCCCGGCCCCGATGGCCAACATCCGCCGCCGCCGCCGGGCCAGCCAAAGCGCAACGAGCAAAGACAAGAGGGCAACCGCCAACAGGCACCCCACGAACTGTGGCGTGATGATCAGCAGGTCGCCGATGACCTGGGGCACCCCTACATCATAACCTACCGCGCGTCAACGGGTGCCTCGAAAGCCACGCCCGACGAAGCGTCGTCAGCTGGTGACATCTTTGGTCTTCAGCCTGGCCCAGGCGAGGCTGAGGAACACCGCGGCGTAAGTGAGGTGCAACAGGCTCCATCTCACCAGGGCGCCACGATCGATGTCGCTGCGGAGCAACTCACCGAAACCTAGCCAGTTGTGGGTGAGCAGGACCGCGTGGAGGCGACCGAGCTGCGGGACGGCGTCAAGGACGGCCGAGAACACCGCGAGCCCGATCGTGGTCGCCATGGCGCCGATCGCGTTCTCGGTGAGAGTGGACACGAACAGTCCGCCTGCGGCCAGCCCGAACAACGCCACCGTGACGTAGGCGGCGACGGCTAGCGATCGCAGGAGACCGTTGCCCAGCGAAACCGTGTCGCCCGAGAGCAACGTGACGTCGTGCAGCCCGAACAAGATGGCGCCGGCTACGAGGCCGACGACGGCGACGGTGAGTACCGCTAGGGCGGTGTAGGTGGCCACTCCAAGGGTCTTCACGGCGAGCAGTCGGCGCCGGGTCACCGGGATGGTGAGCAGGTAACGGAGTGTCCCGGAGCCGGCCTCCCCCGCGATGCTGTCGCCCGCGACAACGCCGATGACCAAGGGCAGGAACAGCGGCAGGCAGACCGACAACGCGGTGAAGACCAGAAACAGGCCGTTGCCGGTGATCTGGCCCAGGAAGGGCGGGCCCTCGCCGTTGTGCGGGGTGCTGAGCCGCACCGCGACGCCGATGATCAGCGGCACGATGGCCAGGACCAAGAGCAGAGCGACGTTGCGTCGCCGGCCGAGCATCAGCCGCATTTCGCTTCGGTAGAGCCGGAGGAAGGCTCCCCGGAGCCGGGGACGGGGTCCCGCGATGGCGTGCGGCCGGTCGAGCAGGTCAGCGAAGGACATCGAAGCCCTCCCCGGTCAGGGAGACGAACAGGTCCTCCAGAGCGGGCCGTTCGACGCTGAGTCCGCGAAGCCGTGCGCCAGCTGCCATCACCGCCAACGCGACGGCCTCCGGCAGTACGTCGCCCAGCCGGGCCTCGATGTACCCGCGCTCCAGATCCGGGCTCGCATCGGCGAGCCCCAGCGCTGCCATGGCCTCAAGGGCGGGTTGCTGGTCCGGGGTGATGACCCGGATGACGGCTGCCCCGTCGGCGAGCACCTCGGCAAGAGTGCCCTGCCGCAGAAGCTTTCCACCCGACATGATGCCGACATGGGTGGCGATCTGCTCGACCTCGGCGAGCAGATGGCTGGACACCAGGACGGTGGTCCCGTCGGAGGCCAGCTCCCGGATGAGGTGCCGGACCTCGCGCGTGCCCTGCGGGTCAAGCCCGTTTGTCGGCTCGTCCAGCACGAGAAGGTCACGTGGCTGCAGCAACGCGGCGGCCAGGCCGAGGCGCTGCTTCATCCCCAACGAGTAGTTCCGGTACTTCTTGGCCGCAGCGCCCGTAAGCCCCACCCGGGCCAGCGCTGTGTCGATCCGCGCGGTGCTGCTGGACGGATCGGCGGTCGCGTCGCACCTGTCGAGGCGCCGAAGGTTGGCCGCACCGCTGAGGTAGGGATGGAAGGCCGGCCCCTCGATGAGAGCGCCGACGCGGGGCAGGACCTCTGCCAGGGAAGCCGGCATCGGCTGTCCCAGCAGCTCGATCTCCCCCTGGTCCGCGGCGAGGAGCCCCAGCAGCATGCGGATGGTGGTGGTCTTGCCGGACCCGTTGGGCCCGAGGAACCCGTAGACGGCGCCGCTGGGCACGAGCAGGTCCACGGCGTCGACCGCGGTCTGCGAGCCGAACCGGCGGGTCAGTCCCGACGTACTTATTGCCGGGACTGTCTCGTGGACCGTGACTGTGGGGCGAGTAGTGCTTGCGGTTGCCGTCACCGGAGCTGCCCAGCGGCTGCCTGCTGCAGCACGCTGGGGGTGACTGCTCCGACGAACGTGCGCCCGTCGTGGGTGGTCAGCACGTTGACGAGCGCGGAACGCAGCAGCTTGTCACCGTTGGGCAGCGTCGTCGTAAGGCGGGCGAGCAGCGACGCCGCGCCGGCGCTCCCGCCAGGCGCCCCGCTGCTGCTGGCAGCGGGCAAGGCGAGGACCGAGGTCCAGCCGGCCCCGAGCACGACCGGCGTCGCTCTGCGCGCCGGGCCAGCGGGCTTGGTCGTTTTGTCGCCCTTGACGTGAGCGCCAAGCAGGTCGTTGGTCACCGTGGCGCCGCGCGGAGCCGTAAACCGGAACACCGAGCTCGCGGGCCGGCTGAACGAAACGTCCGTGAAGGCTGTCTCGAACGCGGGGGCCGAGCCGACCCCGAACACCTGCACGCGCAACGGAACGCTGCGCTTCGCGTCGATCGCGATAAGCACCTTGCGCACGGTCGACCGGGCGTCGCGCGGGGTCAGCACCAACGTGTAGGCAGGCTGGCCGGCCACGCGCGCGGTTCGGTCGACCGTCACGACGGTGGACGGGTCGACGGCCTTCAGCGCCTCGGCAGCCGCCCCCTGTGGGGTGTATGCGGTGAGGTCGTTGGGGGAGACAGCCGCCGTCTTCGCTGCCCTCGGGGTCTCGGCGGGAAGGACCGTATGGCCCACTTTCTGGGTGTTGCTGGCGTAGGTCCAGAGGTCCCGTCCGTTGTGGACGACGTCGGACTCCGCCAGCGTGCCGAGAAGGGCCAGCCGTTGCCTGTCCGGGCCGTCCAGCCAGATCCGGGCGGTATGGGTACCCGCGACGAGGGTCTGCCAGCGCAGCGCTGCCGCGTTGTCGGCGCCGGGCAGCGAAGGCAGCCCGAGCCGGGCGGTCTCCACGATCGTGCCGGACAGTGCCTTGACGTCGGCCGTCTGCACGGCCGCCAGCAGCTGGGCGGCGCTGCGCACCGGAAGGTTCGGGTGCGTGCTGGCGGAGGCAGCGGTGGGGAGCAGGTTGGCAGCTGTCACAGCGGCGCTCAAAGTGGCGATCACCACGACGGGAACCGACCACGCCGCAAGACGTCGCCTGGAGCGCGAGGATGTCGGTGTCATGACACCAGCCTCCTCCAGCACGCGGCCGCAGTGCTGAGAGAAGGCTGAGAACTCACGCACCAGCGGGTGGCTGGCCGAGCAGACTGCACGAAGGAGGTGGGGCGGTGAGAGTGCTGCTCGTCGACGATGAAGTTCGCCTGACCCGGGCTCTGGCCCGCGGGCTTGGCGCAGACGGCTTCACCGTACAAACGGCGTACGACGGCCCGGCAGCGCTCGAGGCCTGCGCGATATCGACCTTCGATGCCGTTGTGCTCGACATCATGCTGCCCGGGCTCTCCGGCTACGAGGTCCTCAAAAGGCTCCGGATCAGCGATCAGGCCACGAGGGTGATCATGCTGTCGGCGAAGGACGGCGAGTACGACCTCGCCGA
>JANLPD010000325.1:0-3935 GCA_031367045.1 Frankiales bacterium
TGCCGGTCCCGGACGGGCCGAGCAGGACGCTGATCTCACCGGCCGGGAGCGTCAGGGTGACGTCCTCCCAGATGGTCTGCCGACCGAAGCGCTTGGTAAGACCCTCGACCTTGATCTCGACACCCACCGCGCGGCTCCCAAAGGTCGACGACATGGCAAGGCGGCGGCACCGCTCCCAGCCCCCGCAGCACCGGCGAGAGACCGGCGCAAGGCTCTGCTGTGACGGCACTCACACGCGCATCTTGTGATGATACGTCCCAAGTTCCCCTTATGGGTTACTTACGAGTAACAAAAAAACCACAGGTGGTGTGAGGCCGGACACATTTTTATATGTACAAAATCCCCATCACCCGCTTCGAGTCGTGGCCACGACTCTCAGCGGCGCCCGAGCACGCCCGGCTAGCGCCCGGCCTCCCGACTTCCCGACTTCCTGATCGGGGGAGACATTTCTGGGCCGTCCAGACGTCGCTCCCACCCAGGAAGTCGGATCAACTGTCCCGTGCAGCAGCCAGGGAACATCAACTGTCCCGTGCAGCAGCCAGGGAACACCGAAGGGGCGGCCGGCCGGGTGGCTGGCCGCCCCCACGGGGACGAGCAAATGTGGTGCCTAGCGACTACTTGACGGTCACCTTGGCGCCAGCGGCCTCAAGGGCTGCCTTCGCCTTCTCGGCAGCCTCCTTGGTGACCTTCTCCAGGACCGCCTTGGGCGCGCCGTCCACGAGGTCCTTGGCCTCCTTCAGGCCGAGGCTCGTGAGGGTACGTACCTCCTTGATCACCTGGATCTTCTTGTCGCCGGCCGCCTCCAGGACCACGTCGAACTCGTCCTGCTCCGCAGCCTCGTCGGCGGCGGCAGCGCCACCACCGGCTGCCGGGGCGGCCGCAGCCGCAACCGGAGCGGCGGCGGTGACGCCGAAGGTCTCCTCGAACTGCTTCACGAACTCAGAGAGCTCGATCAGCGTCATCTCCTTGAACTGCGACAGCAGCTCGTCGGTGCTGAGCTTCGCCATGGTGGCGTTCTCCTTCTGGTAGTTGCCGGCGTCCGGCGGTGCGGGTTAGGTGGTCGGCCGGGGCCGGTTACTCGGAGGTGCTGGTCTCACTGTTGCTGCTGGTCTCGGGGGCTTCGTCCGTGGCGGCCGGGGTCTCCTGCGCAGCGGGTGACTCCTGCGCTGCAGGGGTCTCCTCAGCTGCTGGGACCTCCTCAGCGGAAGCCGCCTCGGCAGCGCCCGTGCCGCCGATGATGCTGGGGTCGGCGGTGGCCGCTGCCTGGAGCGCACCCACGAGGCGAGCGGCCTGGGCGAGCGGCGCGTTGAACAGGTAGACAGCCTGCGTGAGCGAGGCCTTCATGGCGCCGGCCAGCTTGGCAAGCAGGACCTCACGCGACTCAAGGTCAGCCAGCTTGCGGATCTCGTCCGCGGTCATGGCCTTGCCGTCGAGCACACCACCCTTGACGACGAGTGCCGGGTGCAACTTGGCGAACTCGCGCAGTCCCTTGGCAGCCTCGACCGGGTCACCCTTGACGAACGCGACCGCGGTGGGGCCGGCCAGCAGTGCGTCAAGACCGTCCAGGCCCGCGGCGCTGGCGGCGAGCTTGGTCAGGGTGTTCTTCACGACGCTGTACGACGTGTCGGCGCCGAGTGCCACCCGGAGCGCGGTGATCTGCTTGACGGTCAGGCCGCGGTACTCGGTGAGCAGTGCAGCCGAGGCGGTGCGGAACGCCTCAGCGATCTCGGCGACCGCAGCGGCCTTGTCGGGTCGGACGGTGGCCCGTGCGTGCTCGGCGGGAGCGGCGGTATCGGTGGCCACAGGGCCTCCTGTTCTGTTCGTGACCGGGCATGAGGGCCTGCTGCACGACGAACGCCCCGGCGCAGATGCGCACGGGGCGTCAGAGGGGCCAGCAGCAAACTGCCGGGTCTGTCCGTGTCACCTACGCGGGCCGCCCGCTGGGAAGCGGGGCCTTCGGTCGTCCCCGTGAGACGGGGACGACAACCGGCGGTCTTGGGCTGGGATGAGGCTAGCAGTTCCCCACCCCGGCGGGCTGGCCGCCAAACGGGGGTTGTGCGGTGCGCTGCGTCGGTACGGGCGGAGCGGGAACCTTGCGGGAACCGGCGATCAGGCGTTGCTGTCCGCGCCGTCCTCGAGCAGGTTTCGGGTGCGCTTGGCATCGACCGGAATGCCGGGGCCCATGGTCGTCGTCATGGTGACTTTCTTCAGGTAGGTGCCCTTGGAGGCAGCTGGCTTCGCGCGAGAGACCTCGTCCAGGGCGGCGGCGTAATTCTCGACCAGCTGCTTCTCGTCGAAGGACGCCTTGCCGATCACCAGGTGCAGGTTGGACTGCTTGTCGACGCGGAAGTTGACCTTGCCGCCCTTGATGTCGTTGACAGCCTTGGTCACGTCGGCGGTGACCGTTCCTGTCTTGGGGTTGGGCATGAGCCCGCGCGGGCCCAGGATGCGGGCGATCTTGCCGACCTTGCCCATCTGGTCCGGCGTCGCAACGGCGGCGTCGAAGTCCAGGAACCCGCCCTGGATGCGCTCGATGAGGTCATCGCTACCGACGACGTCGGCGCCCGCCGCCTCGGCCTCGACGGCCTTGTCACCGGTCGCAAAGACGATGACGCGGGCGGTCTTACCGGTGCCGTGCGGCAGGTTGACGGTCCCTCGGACCATCTGGTCGGCCTTGCGCGGGTCGACGCCCAGGCACATGGCAACTTCGACGGTCGCGTCGTACTTGGTGGTGCTGGTGTCCTTCGCCAGGCGGACGGCCTCGAGCGGGGTGTGGAACTTCTCGAAGTCGATCTTTGCGGCGGCCGCGTTGTAGGCCTTGCTGCGCTTCATGGCTGGTCGTCCTGTCTGCCGGATGCGGCAGTCGTGGTCCGAGCGGGCCCGGACGGTCCGGGTCCTCCCACAGGTCGCGCTGGTGGTGCTGGTCGCGCTGGTGATGTTGGTCTGTCAGCCGGTGACGGTGATGCCCATGGAGCGCGCGGTGCCGGCGATGATCAACGCGGCGGCGTCGATGTCGTTGGCGTTGAGATCGGCCATCTTGGTAGTGGCGATCTCGCGGACCTGCGCCTTGGAGATGGACGCGACCTTGGTCTTGTGCGGGGTCGGCGAGCCCTTCTCGACGCCGGCGGCCTTCAGGATCATGCGTGCGGCCGGCGGCGTCTTGGTGACGAAGGTGAACGAACGGTCCTCGTACACCGAGATCTCCACCGGGACGATATCCCCGCGCTGCGACTCGGTAGCCGCGTTGTACTGCTTGCAGAACTCCATGATGTTGACGCCGTGCTGGCCGAGGGCGGGGCCGACGGGCGGCGCTGGCGTCGCGACCCCAGCCTTGATCTGCAACTTGATGATGCTGGCGAGCTTCTTCTTGGGAGGCATGTCGCGTTCTTCTCTTCGTAGGGAGGGGCTGGTGGGGCCGACGGAGCTAGAGCTTCGCGACCTGGTTGAAGGACAGCTCGACCGGCGTCTCCCGGCCGAAGATCGACACCAGCACTTTGAGCTTCTGGCTGTCGAGGTTGATCTCGTTGATCGTCGCAGGCAGCGTGGCGAACGGCCCATCGGTGACGGTGATCGACTCGCCGACCTCGAAGTCGACCGCCTTCACGGCGACGACGGTCTTCTGCTTCGGCGGGGCCAGCTGCTTGACGACCTCCTCGATCGTGAGGGGGGTCGGGCGAGAAGTCTGGCCGACGAAACCGGTCACACCCGGCGTGTTGCGGACCGCCGACCACGACTCGTCGGTGAGGTCCATCCGGACGAACAGATAGCCCGGGAGCTTCTTGCGGACGACGGCCTGGCGCTTGCCCCCCTTGACCTCCATGACCTCTTCGGTGGGGACCTCGATCTGATAGATGAAGTCCTCCATGTTCAGGCTCGAGATCCGCGACTCGAGGTTGGTCTTCACCTTGTTCTCATAGCCCGCGTAGGAGTGCACG
>JANLPD010000330.1:0-1753 GCA_031367045.1 Frankiales bacterium
CACGCCTTGGCCCTCATCCTGTCGACCAGCCCGGTGTCGTAGTCGCCGCTGACGAACTCCTCGTTGGCCAGCAGCTCGGTGAAGAATGGGAGGTTCACCTTGGGGCCCTCGACGTGGAAGGCCGCCACCGCCCGGCGGGCCCGGTCCAGTGCTTGCGCGCGGTCGGCCCCCCAAACCGCCAGCTTGGCCATCAACGGGTCGTAGAACGGCGTCACGGTGTCCCCCTCGCGGTAGCCCGCGTCCACCCGCACCCCCTCACCTGCTGGCTCCTCCCAGCGGGTCACCTTGCCCGGCCCGGGCAGGAACCGCACGGGGTCCTCGGCGTACACCCGCAGCTCGATCGCGTGGCCGTTCGGCTGCACCGCGAGGTCGTACGACGGCTCCTCCCCCGCGGCGATCAGCAGCTGCTGCTCGACCAGGTCCACCCCGGTCACGAGCTCGGTGACAGGGTGCTCGACCTGCAGCCGGGTGTTCAGCTCCAAAAAGACGAAGTCCTGCGCCTCGACGTCGACGAGGCACTCGACCGTGCCTGCGCCCCGGTAGTCCACCGCCTTCCCCGCGCTCACAGCGGCTGCCAGCATCCGCGCGCGCAGCTCGGGAGTGAGGCCCGGCGACGGGCTCTCCTCGGCGACCTTCTGGTGGCGGCGCTGCACCGAGCAGTCGCGCTCGCCCAGGGTCACGACGCGACCGTCGGCCAGGCCGAGCACCTGCACCTCGACATGTCGGGCCTTGGCGAGGTAGCGCTCGAGCAGGATCGACGGCGAGCCGAAGAACCGAGCGGCCCGGGTCGTCGCCGTCTCGAAGGCGGACCGCAGGCCGGCCTCGTCGAGCGCGACCCCCATCCCGATGCCGCCCCCGCCGGCGGCCGCCTTGACCATCAATGGGAAGCCGAGCTCGCGGGCGGCCGCGACCGCGTCCTCGACGTCGGTGAGCGGCGACGGCGTGCCCGCGGCAACCGGCACCCCGGCGGCCTGCATGAGGTTGCGCGCGTTGACCTTGTCGCCCATCCGCACGATCGCGTCGGGCGACGGGCCGATCCAGGCCAGGCCCGCCGCGAGCACCGACTGGGCAAACTCGGCATTCTCCGACAAGAAACCATAACCGGGATGGATCGCCTGCGCACCGGTGCGTCGGGCCGCCTCCAGCACCTTGATCCCGTCGAGGTAGGACGAAGCGGGGGGGGCCGGCCCGAGCAGGACCGACTCGTCGGACTCGATCACATGCAGCGCCTGGGCGTCCACCTCCGAATGGACGCTGACAGCCTTGATCCCTAGCCGGTGGCAGGTTCGGATCACCCGCCGGGCGATCTCCCCGCGGTTGGCGACGAGGACGGTCTCGAACACGTCAGGCTCTCCTTTCGTCGTCAGACTCCGACGGCGGCGAGACTAGTGCCGTGCTCCTCGCTGTCGTCGTGCTGCTCGCCGCCCTGGCGCTTGGCCGGCTTGGTGGCGGAAGTCTGGCCCGGCTCGGCGGGTTGCCGCTGGATGCCCGTCGGCTCGTGCCGATCGCCTTGCTCGTCCAGCTGGGAGGCGGGCTGGTGGGGGGTCCGGCGTACGCACTGGGGCTGGCGGTGTCGGCCGCACTGCTGGGGGTCTTCTTGCTACGCAACCGGGACCTGCGAGGCACCGGGCTGGTCGCGCTCGGGCTGCTTTCCAACGCCCTGGTCGTCGGCCTCAACGGCGCCATGCCCGTCACCGAGGCAGCGGCCGCGCGGGCCGGGATCGCGACCCAGGACATCCTTACCGGCGCAGAC
>JANLPD010000342.1:0-2539 GCA_031367045.1 Frankiales bacterium
CTGCGTGCCGTCCGCTGCTCCGGCGTGACGGCAGATCCGGCGGAGGCGCCCGCGTACACATCGGTGCGCGAGCTCTGGTGGGCTACGTTGACGGCATTCGATGCCGCCCCTGCCGCTCGTCCGGAAGGACTTCGCCGGCTGCTCGAGACCGCGCCGGGCGCGGAGACGGCACTGATGACCGCCGAGCGCTTCATCTGATCGGTCAGCGGCACCTGTGGCCGATGGCTCACGGGCGCGCGGACCGCAGGACTCCGAAGGCCTCGTCGGCGATCCCGAGGCATCGCTTGATCAGGTCCGGTGTGTGGGACGCGCCGATGAACCAGTTGTGCGTGGCGTGCCCGATGCCGGTGTCCTTCCCGGTCCAGATCAGACCGCTACTGCAACAGCGGGGCTAGCTGGCTGGCGGACGGCAAGCCCGCGCGCAGTCAGCGGCGTAGGGTCCCGAGCAGCAACCTGGAGGACATCCCGCGCTCAGCCGCGGTGCGCGACATAGCAGTACCGCCCCGCCCGCTCGGGGTCGGCGTCGGCGTGCCCTCCGGACGGGCCGCGACCGTCGCGGGCCGCGCGACGGAGGGAGGGTCATGGGCGTCCTGCTCAGCGTTGCCTCGCTCCTGCTGGTCGCGGTCGTGGTGCTCCTGGTCCTGCTCCTGCGCCGGCTGTCGATGCCGGGTCTTTCGCCGGAAGATCCGAAGCCTTCGCCCGCCAAGAGAGCGGGTCAGCCGGTCCTGACCCAGTCGGCGGCGCAGACCCCAGCCACCTCCCAGGCCGACACCGATGCGGACGCCGAGAAGTTCCGCCGCGAGGCGGCGGCCCAGACCGCTCATGCCGCGACCGACCGGTTGCGCACGCAGGTCGAGGTCGAGCTGGGTGGTCTGCGGGAGGAGCTGAAGGGCGTCCGGACCGAGCTCGAGCGGCGCGAGCTGCGGCTCGCAGAGCGCGAGACCCGGGCCGATGACGAGCAGGAGCGCCTGGCCATCGCCATGAGCGACCTGTTGGCCCTGCGTTCAGCGCTCGACGACGCCCGCACGTCACTCGCCGACCTGCAGATGGAGCGGGCCCGGGTGCTCGAGAAAGCCGCGTCACTGTCCCGGGACGAGGCAAAGGCCGAGCTCGTCGCGGTCATCGAGCAGCAGGCCAAGCGCGAGGCTGCCCTGACGGTTCGCGATATCGAGGCCGAGGCCCGTGAGCACGGTGAGACGCGGGCTCGGGCGATCGTCGCGGATGCCGTCCAACGGGTCGCCAGCGAGCAGACGTCGGAGTCCGTCGTGACCGTGCTGCACCTGCCGAGCGAGGAGATGAAGGGCCGGATCATCGGCCGAGAGGGCCGCAACATCCGGTCCTTCGAGAGCGTCACAGGGGTCAATGTCGTCATCGACGACACCCCAGAGGCGGTGTTGCTGTCCTGCTTCGACCCGGTCCGGCGCGAGGTGGGCCGGCTCACCATGGAGAAGCTCATCCTCGATGGCCGGATCCACCCGCACCGCATCGAGGAGGTGCACGAGCGGGCCAAGGCGGAGGTCGCGGCGTCGTGCCGGCGTGCGGGCGAGGACGCCCTCGTACAGGTTGGCATGACCGACGTGCATCCAGACCTGCTGGACCTGCTCGGCCGGCTCAAGCTGCGCACGTCCTACGGGCAGAACGTCCTCAAGCACCTGATCGAGACGGCCCACATCGCGAGCCACATGGCTAGCGAGCTCGGGGTCGACCCGGCGCTGGTCAAGCGGGGCGCGTTCTTCCACGACATCGGCAAGGCCCTCACCCATGAGGTCGAGGGCAGTCACGCGCTCATCGGCGCGGACCTGGCCCGTCGCTACGGCGAGCGCGATGAGGTTGTCCATGCCATCGCGGCCCACCACGGCGAGGTGGCCCCCGAGACCATCGAGGCGGTCCTCACCCAGGCGAGCGACAGCTGCAGCGGCGGCCGGCCGGGGGCCCGCCGCGAGTCGCTCGAGAGCTACGTGCAGCGGCTTCAGCGGATCGAGGAGATTGCATCCTGCCGTCCCGGCGTCGAGCGGGTCTTTGCCATGCAGGCCGGCCGCGAGGTGCGCGTGATGGTCGTTCCGGAAGAGGTCGATGACCTGGGGGCGCTGGTTCTCGCGCGCGAGGTCGCGAAGCAGATCGAGGACGAGCTCACCTACCCGGGCCAGATCCGGGTGACGGTCGTGCGCGAGTCGCGCGCCACCGAGATCGCCCACTAGACCGCGGGTGCCCTTCCAGGCGCGGCCGAGCGGCCGGGGTGCAGCCGGGCGGCCGGGGTGCGGCCTCGATGCACGAGAGTGAGATCTTTTGCGGGGGCGCTGGCCGACACTGGGCGCCCCTCGGGTGCAAGTGCGCCCCACGAGGCACCGCTCGTGTGCCTCCGCCTCCGCAAATCAGCCTCCGCATTCAGCCCCACAACAAGTCCACGGCGAGCCCTTAGCATGACGCGGGGGTCTGGGAGGTTTTCCGCCGTGGAGAAGGGCGCCGTCACCGGCGGGACCGGTCCGGCCGAGCTGGCCCGCGTCCGGCGTGAGCTGGCGGCGCGGGCCGCAGACGCCAC
>JANLPD010000398.1:0-3551 GCA_031367045.1 Frankiales bacterium
ATGCGCATGAGCGGGACGGTAGACGCGTCACCCGTTGCTGTCAGCCTCGTCCATGTCGTCGTGGTGATGCTGTATTTCCGCCCCGTCCCGTGCGTCCTCTTGACGTGACTGGCCCGGAGAGCGACCGTCCCACCGTGCCCACCCGCGCCGCTCTGCCCCTGCGCCTGCTGGAGGGCGTCCTCGTGCTGCTGCTCATCCTCGTCCCGCTCATCGCCCTCGCCGGGCCCGCGACTGCCGTGTCGTGCGGTCTGAGCACCCAGGGCTTCGCGCACGTCACCTCTCCAGTTCAGACGAGCAGTTCTTCTCAAATCGGTACGAACAACACCATGGCAGTGACGGTTGTCAACGTCGACGGCTCCCCGGTGGCCGGCTACTGCGTTGATTTCACACAGAAGGGGGGCCCCAGCAGCGGCTGGCCCCGTTCGGGCATCTCGGACAAGAGTGGGCAGGCGTCCGTGACGTGGACGAGCGCCACGACGTCACCGGGCAACGCAACCGACTCGATCACAGCCGCGGCCATCGACGCCAACCGTGAGCCCGGCCAGACCCAGACGTTGCAGCACACCTGGACGGCCAAGCCGACCCCGTCACCGTCGCCGATCCGGACGACGTCACCGACCCCCAAGCCGACGAGCCCGCCGGCCACCTCCCCCACCCCACGCCGTACCGCCTCACCCAGAGCCGCTATCCCCCCCTCATCGACGCCGTCACCCACGCCGTCACCCACGCCGTCACCCACCCAAGTGCTGCCCCCGGGTGGCGGCCTCGACGACGGGTCGATCCAGCTCGACCGGCCCTCCGCGCTGCCTGGCGGGACCGCGGCCCTGAGCGGCCGCAACTGTCCGGCCGGTTCAACGGTCACCTACGCGATCGGGGGCAGCTCTGCCGGCAGCACGACTGCGCAGGCCGACGGGACCTTCCGCGGCGACGTGCAGCTGCCGGACTCCCCGCTCGGCGAGCACCGCATCGAGGTCACGTGCGACGGCCGTACCGCGACGGTGCCGATCGACCTGGTCGTGTCGTCGAGCACCTCCACGCCGGCCGCGGGGGCGACCACTGCGGCGGTACTGGTGTTCTTCGTCCTGCTCGGGTCGGCACTGTCGTCGCGCAGCGCCCAGTCGCCGCCAGTACTCCCACCAGCAGCCGATCCCGGCAACGTCCGCTGAAGGGGACAGCCCCACGCGGCAGCCGAGCGGACGCAAGCCGGAGTGGCTGTGGGCCGACCTCAGAGGTGGCTAGGCGGCGTGGGCCTCGAAGAGAGTGCCGGACCGCACGTCCCGCGTGAGCCGTCGTTCGACCACGAACGTGAGGAAAGGGATCAACCCTGCTCCCAGCACCAGGAAGGTCCGGGGTAGGGGCACCTGCTCCTTGCGGCAGAGCAAGAACGCCACCACCACGTAGACCAGGTAGAGGTACCCGTGCATCGGAGCCACCACCTGCGACAGCAGAGGGTGGTCCCCGAGGTGGCGCAGGGGGACTGCTACGAACACCAGCACGACCAGCAGGAACCCGACGACGTTGGCGAGGACCCGGTAGGCCAGCAGCAGCCGGCTCACCGGCCGGACCGCTCGTGCAGCTCCGCGAGGTAGCGGTTGTAGGCCGCCAGCTCGGGGTCCTCCTCATCGCTCACCGGCATCGCGACCGGCCGGGGGGCGACGTGCAGCCCAGCGGGCAGCGGCTCCTGTTTGGGCGAATACCCCCGCACCTCGTCGCGGGCGAGCTTGGCGTACGCGACGACGGTGAAGCCGGCGAAGAGCACCCACTCGGCGGCGTAGCTGTAGTTCTGCAGGCTGTTCCGCGCCTCACCCCGGCCGTACTGCCACATCGACAGCAGCACCATCCCGGCGGCCAGAGCCAGCACGAGGACGTGAAGGGCAATCCACTTCGCCGACAGCAGCCTGCGCACGCTGTCGAGGTTACCTGCCGTGCGGCACGATGGACCGGTGACCACCCCCCGCACCCGCCCTGCGCTCGACGGCATCGCTGCGTACAAGCCGGGCAAGCGCCCGGTCGCCGGCCAGGACACTGTGCGGCTCGCCAGCAACGAGACGCCGTTCCCGCCGCTGCCCCCGGTGGCAGCGGCCGTCGCGGAGGCGCTCAAGGAAGGGCACCGCTACCCCGACCCGACCGCGGCCAGGCTCGTCGCCGCCCTCGCCGCGCACCACCACGTCAGCGAGGACCAGGTGAGCGTCGGCTGCGGCTCGGTCGCACTGGTCCAGCAGCTCCTGCAGATCACCGTCGATCAGGGCGCCGAGGTCGTCTACGCCTGGCGTTCCTTCGAGGCCTACCCCGTCCTGACGCGCATCGCCGGCGGTCGGCCGGTCGAGATCCCCCTCGTCGACGGCCACCACGACCTCGACGCCATGGCCGCCGCTGTCACCGATCGGACCGCGGCCGTCTTCCTGTGCTCCCCCAACAACCCGACCGGTCCCGCTCTCGACGCGAAGGACGTACGCCGGTTCCTCGGCCGCGTACCCGCCTCCGTCGTGGTCGTCCTGGACGAGGCCTACGCCGAGTTCGTCACCGACCCGGCCGCGGTCGACGGCCGTCTGCTGCTGCCCGACCACCCCAACCTGGCGGTGCTCCGGACCTTCTCCAAGGCGTACGGCCTGGCCGGCCTGCGCGCCGGCTACTGCCTGAGCTCGCCGGAGCTGACTGCGGCGATGCGCAAGGTGGCGCTGCCCTTCGCCGTCAACGCCCTCGCGCAGGCGGCAGCAGTCGCGAGCCTCGCCGCCCAGGACGATCTGCGCGAGCGGGTCACCACCATCGTCGGCGAGCGCGAGCGGGTGCGGCCGGCCCTGCAGGAGCTGGGCTTCGTCGTACCGCCGTCGCAGGGAAACTTCGTCTGGCTGCAGCTCGGGGCGGACAGCCTGCGCGTGGGCGAGGCGTTCGAGGCGGCGGGGGTGCTCGTGCGGCCGTTCGCCGGCGATGGAGTCCGCATCACCGTCACCACGCCGGCAGAGTCTGAGCGTGTTTTAGCCGCAGCGAGACAAGCAGCACCCATGCTCGCGTGATCGGGCAGGATGCCCGTATGGACAAGACCTGCAGCAGTGCCGCACAAGCCGTGGCCGACATACCGAGCGGTGCCTCGCTTGCGGTCGGCGGGTTCGGGCTCTGCGGCATCCCCCAGGCCCTGATCGACGCGCTCCTGGAGGCGGGGGTGACCGACCTGGAGACCGTGAGCAACAACTGCGGTGTCGACGAGTGGGGTCTGGGAACGCTGCTGCGCGCAAAGCGCATCCGCCGCACCACCGGCTCCTACGTCGGGGAGAACAAGGAATTCGAACGGCAGTTCCTGACCGGCGAGCTCGAGGTCGAGCTGGTGCCCCAGGGATCGCTCGCGGAGCGGCTCCGGGCTGGCGGCGCAGGCATTCCCGCCTTCTACACACCGGCCGGCGTCGGCACCCAGGTCGCCGAGGGCGGACTGCCGTGGAGGTACGACGGCGCCGGCGGCGTCGCCCTGGCCTCTCCCCCGAAAGAGGTCCGGGAGTTCGGCGGGCAGCAGTACGTGCTCGAGACCGCGATCGTCACCGACTTCGCCTTGGTGCACG
>JANLPD010000411.1:0-5084 GCA_031367045.1 Frankiales bacterium
TTCTGCCTGACGCGTGGCCAGCACGCCTTCGTCTCGCACCACGTCGGCGACCTGGACGACTACTCCACGATGCTGTCCTACGTCGATGGGATCGAGCATCTGAAGGCACTTCTCGACGTCGACCCAGCGGTGGTCGCGCACGACCTGCACCCCGACTACCCGTCGACCCGGTACGCCGGCGAGCTGCCGGACGTCGAGCTGATCGCCGTACAGCACCACCACGCGCACATCGCCTCCTGCCTCGCGGACAATGCTGTGTCCGGACCCGTCATCGGAGTTGCCTTCGACGGGGTCGGGATGGGCACCGACGGCAACGCCTGGGGAGGCGAGTTCCTGATCGCCGACTTGGCCGGATTTACCCGCGCCGGTCACCTGGCGGAGGTGGCCATGCCAGGCGGGGACGCCGCGGCTCGGGAGCCCTGGCGGATGGCCGCCGCCCACCTGGACGCCGCCTACGGGGGCGATCTGCCGGACGGGCTCGCGGTCATCCAACGCCAAGGCCGCCGATGGGATCAGGTGCTGTCCGTGGCAAGAGCTGGCGTCAACTCCCCGCCCACATCTAGTGCCGGTCGCCTGTTCGATGCTGTCTCTTCACTGCTGGGCCTGTGCGACGCCGTCACCTACGAGGGTCAGGCAGCAATCGAGCTCGAGCACGCCGCCGATCTCACTGAGGGAGGTAGTTACCCGGTGCCGGTGAGCGACGACCCCCTGGCGAGGGTGGAGGTCGCGCACCTCGTGCGGGCCGTCGTCGAGGATCTCGCCGCAGGGACGGCTGCGCAAGTCATCGCCGCGCGCTTTCACAATGCCCTCGCCGACGTCGTCCTGGAGGTCTGCCGGCGGCTCCGCGACCTGCACGGTCTGTCAACAGTGGCGCTGTCCGGCGGGGTGTTCCAAAACGCGCTGCTCGTGCACCGCTGCCTCGACCGCCTCGAAGGGGACGGTTTCACCGCTTTGACCCACCGTCACGTCCCGCCAAACGACGGCGGCATCAGCCTTGGGCAGGCCGCGGTCGCGACGGCAGTGCTGCGAGCCCGAGGCTAACGGCCTCCCACAGCACGTGATACAGCGTCGTCTGCACCTCCTGGACCCGGTGCACCGACGACGACGGGACGGCGAACAGGTGCTGCAAGGCGGCCAGGTCGGCCATCCGACCGCCACCGTATCCAGCCAGCCCCACGGTCACCATCCCGATTCGCTCTGCTTCTTCGATCCCGGCGAGGACGTTCGCCGAACCGCCACTCGTGGACAGGGCAACTGCGATGTCACCGGGACGGCCGAAAGCTCTGACCTGTCGCGAGAAGACGACGTCGAAACCGACATCGTTCGACAGTGCGGTGAGCACCGCTACGTCGTTCGTGAGGCCCAGGGCAGGTAGTGGGCTTGCGGGCGGCCGTGGGTCGAGGAAGGTGTGCACGACGTCCTGCGCGTCGGTGCTGCTCCCGCCGTTTCCGAAGGCGAGCAGCGTGGCGCCGGCGGCGAAGGCCTCGCAAAGCTGTGCTGCGCACGTTGCGACGGCCGCCCCTTGGGCGGCTCCCACGCTTGTGCGCAGCTCGACGATCTCGGCGACCTTCTGGCGGGCCGACTCGGCCGCGGCCTCCAGCACGGGACGGGCATCGCTTCCGCCGCCGTACAGGAAAGGGTAGAGCGCCTCGACCCCAGTGGCCGGCTGCGACGACGGCTCCGACGCCTCCGGCGAGTCGAAGAAGACGTGCACCAGCTCCCACAACAGGTGGTAGGCCGTGACGTGCCCCTCCTTGACAATGTGCAGGTCGTCCGAGCGGACAACGAGGCAGTGATCGGCTTCCGCGTCGGCCAGCACGTCACCGCCGTCACCACCGAGAAGCGCCACCGTGAGCAACCCGGCCTCCCGGGCGGCCCGGAGCCCGGCCCGGACGTTGCTGCACCTGCCGTCTCCCGACAGCCCGAGCGCGATGTCGTCAGGTCGGCCGAGCACCTCGACCTGATGGGCGTAGACACCGTCAAGGCCACGGCGCGCCGCCACTCCCATCAAGGTGGCCGCGTCGCTCACCAGGGACAGGGCAGGCAGCGCACGCTTGCCGACGATCACAGGGTGCACGAACTCCACCGCGACATGCTGTGCATCGGTGGCCCCCGCCCCGTTGCCGAAGACGAGCAGGCGCCCGCCTCGCTGGAAGCGCCCGGCCATGTCCCGGCAGGCAAGGGCCAGCGCTGTCGCGTCGTCTGCCAACCCCAGCACCGGTGCCACCCGCCGCTCGAATGCCTCGGCGACGACAGCCTCCAGGGAGGAGCCCACGACCGTCACAACGGCCTCCTCGACCTGAGCTGGTAGTTGTCACGTTACGCCCCGGTGGCTGCCGGTCAGCCATGTCTCGACGGGCTACGGTTCCCGGTTGGCGCCGTGAGGCAGGTCGGACGGCGGGGATGACCCTGGAGCGAGGAGGTTGCGGTGGCGGCGAACAGGCAGCTCCCCCGGGCCTCGGCCTACGCCCGCGCGTGCTTCGCGCTGGGGCGCACTGCGGGTCGGCTGTCGCGGCTCACCGGCCGGGGCGGTGGCGGCACCGTCCCCGGCCACGTCGTCCTGCGGCTGCGGCCCACGGCGCTGCGCGAGCTCACCGCCGGCAAGACGGTCGTTCTCGTCTCGGGCACGAACGGCAAGTCCACGACGACAAGGCTCCTGGCCGCCGCTGCGGCCTGGCGCGGGCCGGTCGTCTCCAACTCCGACGGCGCCAACCTGCTCCCCGGGCTGGTCAGCGCTCTTGTCGCTGGTCCCGCGGGAGCTCCGACGGCGATCCTGGAGGTGGACGAGCTGTTCCTGCCCGCCGCCCTCGCCGCGACCGACGCCGAGGTGGTCGTGCTGCTCAACCTCAGCCGGGACCAGCTCGACCGGGTGAAGGAGGTCGGCTCGCACGTGACCCGCTGGGCAGCCGCGCTGCAGGCCAGCCCGCAGGCGCAGGTGGTCGCGAACCGTGATGACCCGCTCGTGGTCGCCGCGGTCCGGGGGGGGCGCGAGGACGACGCCAGCGTGGTGTGGGTGGCAGCAGGATCACCCTGGCGATCGGATGCGTCGCTGTGCCCCCGATGCGGTTTTGCTTGGGACGCGACCGCTCAGCCCTGGAGCTGCGAGGACTGCGGGTTGGCCGCTCCTGCGTTCCGCTGGGCACTGGGAGCCGGCAACGCCCTGCTCAGCGCCACCGGCCAGGTGACGCCGTTGCGGTTGTCGCTGCCCGGGCGGGCCAGCGCCGCCAACGCCGTGATGGCTGCGGCGGCGGCGCATCTGCTGGGCGTTCCGGTCGACGAGGCATTGGAGCGGTTCCAGCCGGTGCGCGACGTCGACGGTCGCTACCTGCGGGTCCAGCTTGACGGCCGGGAGGTGCAGCTGCTGCTGGCGAAGAACCCGGCCGGCTGGCTCGAGGTGCTCGCCGAGCTCGCCACCACCGCTGGTGCGCTGCTGCTGGGCATCAACGCCAGGACTGCCGACGGCACCGACCCCTCCTGGTTGTGGGACGTGCCGTTCGAGCAGCTCCGCAGTCGCCGAGTGGTCGTCTTCGGCGACCGCGCCCTGGACCTCTCGGTCCGCCTGCAGTACGCCGAAGTGCCCCACCAGGTCGAGCGCGACCTGGTCCGGGCTCTTGCCTCCCTCGGGGACACGGAGGTACAGGTAGCCGCGAACTACACAGCTTTCGTCGAGGCACGGTCCATGTTGAGGGCGGCCACGGCATGACCGCCCTCACGATTGTCTCGGTCTTCCCGGAGCTGTTCGGCACCTACGGCGACGTCGGGAACGTGCTGGTGCTCGAGCGCCGGCTGGCCTGGCGCGGCATACCGGTCGAGGTCGTGCCCGTCAGCGTCGCCCAGCCCTTCCCCACCTCGGGGGACCTCTATGTCTTCGGCGGGAGCGAGGACGAGGCACAGGAGCGAGCCCTGGTGGCCCTGCGCAGCTCGCACCTAGGCCAGACGCTCGAGGCGGGGGCGCACCTGTTCGGGGTCTGCGCTGGACTGCAGGTGCTGGGCCGCACCTTCCAGGGCGGCGACGGTGAGGTGCACGAGGGCATGGGGTTGCTGGACGCCACGACGACCCGGCTCGACCGACGGGTGGTGGGGGAGGTCGTCGCGGTCTTCAACGAACAGATCGGGTTGCCGCGGCTTACCGGGTTCGCCAACCACGGGGGCGGCACAGAGCTGGGTCCCGGCGCGAGTCCACTGGCCAAGACCGTCGCCGGTCGGGGAAACGACGGCCGGCCCGGCGGCCCTGAGGGAGCCGTGCAGGGACGGGTGGTCACCACCTACCTGCATGGCCCCGTGCTTGCCCGCAACCCCGCGTTCGCAGACTGGTTGCTCGAGCGGGTCCTTGGAACGCCGCTCGAGCCGCTCCCGCCGGGCCCGTCCGAAGCCCTGCATGCCGAACGGACAGCGCTCGCCTGATCGGCCCGGCCCCTGGTGGGCGAGCGCCGTCAGCTCGCCGGGTCGACGGTGGTGCCGGACCGGACAGCGGGCAGGCGCAGTCGGAGACGGGCGCCACCGAGCGGAGAATCCAGGACCTCCAGGTCGCCGCCGTGCCTGCGGGCCGTCTCTCGTGCGAGGGACAGTCCTAGCCCAGACCCGCCATCGGGACGTGCCCGGGCCGCGTCCAGGCGGACCCAGCGGTCAAAGACCCGATCCCTGTCTGCCGCGGGGATTCCTGGGCCGTCGTCGTCCACAGTCAGAACGGCGTCGTCGCCGGCCCGAGAGGTAGTTACGCGCACGGTCGCGGCGTGCTGATGGGCATTGCTGACCAGGTTCTCGACGAGCCGGCCCAGTGCGAAGGCTTCGCCTTGGACGAGCACCGCCTCGCCGTCGGCGTCCGCGAGCTCTCGCAGGTCCACCACTGCAGGGCACAGGGGGTAGCCCGCTTCGAGGCGCGCGAGAGCCAGGAGATCGTCGGCGAGCCGGCCCAGCCGCTCGGTGTCATAGCTCAGGTCTCGCAGCAGCTCGGGGACGTCGAGATCGGCCGGGTGCGCCTGGGCGACCTCGAGCTGGACCCGGAGGCTCGCGACCGGTGACCGCAGCTCGTGTGCCGCATCCGACACAAAGGACTCCTGCTGCTCGAGAAGTCGGCGCTGCAC
>JANLPD010000427.1:0-10771 GCA_031367045.1 Frankiales bacterium
GAACGGAGAATTGAGCCCGTACTTCTCCATCAGCTCCGGGACCCACGTCGGGTCGAAGAACAAACCGTAGGAGCCAGCAAGTGACTCGAGCGACTTCGGGTCAGGTGGTCCTGATTCGAAGGCCTCAGCGAGCTCTCGGAAGAAGTGCTCGAATCCCGACGGAGTGATCACCTCGATCATGCGAGCTTCGTCCGGCCCGGCGTTCCACATCGTGTGCAGCTCTCCCCGCGGCTTGGCGATGTAGCCACCCGCTTCGAGCACCACCTCATCGGAACCGGACCGGAAACCGATCGCGCCGGCGGTCACGATGGAGAACTCGTCTTCGCGCGTGTCGCGTCTGCAGGTCACGGAGGCCACCATGCGGCTTCACGAGCGGGTGGGGCCGCGCGCGGCCACGGTATCGGCTATCGCCGAAGAGGCCCGGGTTACGCGATTGACGGTCTACCGGCACTTCCCGGACGAGGAGTCGCTCGTCCTTGCCTGCTCGACCCGTTGGGGTGGCTTGCATCCACGGCCCGGCCCATCGAGATGGTTCGCGATGCGGGACGCTGTGCTTCGGCTGCGCACGGCACTCCGTGAGACCTATGGCTGGGCCCGGACGGCGACGCCGATGATGACGAAGATCCACCGAGATGTCGACTCGATGCCGGCCTTCGTCGGTCAGTTCTTGGCCGACGACGAGAAGACCCGCGTGGCAGCTCTCACGACTGGCTTTCGGGTCCGCGGTCGAGCGTCCCGGCGTTTGACAGGTTGTCTGGCACACGCACTACGCATGAGCACCTGGGAGTCACTGTGCATCGACGGCGGTCTCGAGGACCGCGAAGCGGTCGATGTCATGGTCGCTGCGGTGCTCGCAGCTGTCCGCGCACCGACGCCCTGAACCGGCGGTTGCCTACGACGTGATCGTGGGGACGGCGACGCCCGGAACGCCGACCGGGCAGGAGAGGTCCGTCAGCTGCACACCCGTGCCACCGATGCCGCAATAGCCGTTGGGCACCTTGTGCAGGTACTGCTGGTGGTGGGCCTCGGCGGGGTAGAACGGCCCAGCCGGCGCGATCTCGGTGGTGATCTCGCCGCGACCGGCGGCGGTCAGCGCCCGCTGGAAGCTCTGCCGCGTCGCTGCGGCCGCAGCAGCCTGCGCAGCGTCGTGGGTGTAGAGGGCCGACCTGTACTGCGTGCCCACGTCGTTGCCCTGGCCCATCCCCTGGGTCGGATCATGCGACTCCCAGAAGACGCGCACCAGCTCCTCGTACGACGTCTTCGTCGGGTCGAAGACCACCCGGACCGCCTCGGTGTGGCCGGTCCGGCCGGAGCAGGTCTCCTCGTAGGTGGGGTTGGGCGTGTGACCGCCCTGGTAGCCGACGAGGGTCGTGATGACGCCCGGCTGCTTCCAGAAGGTGCGCTCGGCGCCCCAGAAGCAGCCCATCGCCACGTCGAGGATTTGCGCGTTGTCGGGATACGGGCCGAGCAGCGCGGTACCGAGCACAGCGTGCCTGTCTGGGACGGGGATCGCCGTGTCACGGCCCGGGAGGGCGTCCTCGGCGGAGGGGATGCTGGTGGGCTTGCGGAAGGACCACATAGCGGCTGCTCCTGTCGTTGGTCTCGCCCGCCACAACACCCGCCGGTCGCGCTCTCGTTCCCACGTCATCGACTCGTCATGACCCGGCCGGGCAGGATGGGCACGTGACGCTGCGCTGGTTACTCCCTCCGGGCGGGCCGGTCCGGTCCCTGGAGCAGGCGTACGACGCGGGCGCTGGCCCGTCCCTTCGCGCGGGCTTCGTCTTGTCGCTCGACGGGGCGGTGGCGGTCGACGGCGGTTCGCACGAGCTGTCAGGTGCGGCCGACAAGCTGGTCTTTCACGCCCTGCGCGCGGTGGCCGACGCGGTCGTCGTCGGGGCAGGGACGGTGCGGAGCGAGGACTACGGACCGGTGCGGCCGCGCAAGTCGGGGGCTACGTGGCGCGCAGCGCGCAGCCTGCCAGCGTCGCCGCCATTGGTCGTCGTCACGTCGTCCTGCGAGCTCTCGCCGTCGGCGCGCTGCTTCGTGCAGTCCCCCCGGACGGTGATCGTGACCTGCGCCTGCGCGGACCCGGATCGTCGTGCGGCGCTCGCGCAGGTCGCGGATGTCATCGTGGTTGGCGACTCCAGGGTCGACCTGCCGGCCATGCTCGCGGAGCTGCACCAGCGCGGGCTCACCCGGCTGCTCTGCGAGGGCGGGCCGGCCCTGTTCACCGACCTGCTGGTCGCGGGACTGGTGGACGAGCTGTGCCTGACCTCGACCCCCCTGCTCGTCGGGGACGCCCCGGCGCTGGTGGCCCGGGCGCTCCCCGCTCCCGTACGCCTGGAGCCGGTGCACCTGCTGGCCGCCGGTGACGGCGCCCTGCTGGGCCGCTGGAAGATCCGCTAGCCGGCCTGGCCCTTGCGCCGCGCACGTCAGGCACCGACGGCGCGAAACCCTCCGTCGACGTGGACGATCTGACCGGTCGTGGCGGGAAACCAGTCCGACATCAGCGCCACGCAGGCCTTGGCCACGGGCTCCACGTCATTGACGTCCCAGCCGAGGGGAGCGCGCTCCGCCCAGATCTCTTCGAACCGTGAGAATCCAGGGATCGCTTTGGCAGCCATGGTCTTCAGCGGCCCCGCAGCGACCAGATTGGACCGCACCCCGTGCTGACCGAGGTCGCGCGCGAGGTAGCGGTTGGCGGACTCGAGCCCCGCCTTGGCCACCCCCATCCAGTCGTAGGCCGGCCACGCGACGGAGGCGTCGAAGTCGAGCCCGACGTAGGAGGACCCAGGGGGCATCAGTGGCAGGCAGGCCCGCGCGAGGGCGGCGTAGGACCAGGTGGAGACCTGCAGGGCCGTACCGACGTCCTCCCAGGAGGTGTCCAGGACGCCATGGCCAAGCGCCGCGGGCGGGGCGAATCCGATGGCGTGCAGGACGCCGTCGAGCCGGTCGACATGGTCGAGGACGCGACCCTTCAGCGCCGATAGGTCGTCCTCTGACGTGACGTCCAGCTCGATGACGGGTGGGCTGCCCGGCAGCCGGCGCGCGATCCGGGTGGTGATCGACATGCCTCGCCCGAAGCCGGAGAGAACGACGGTGGCGCCCTGTTCGACGGCCAGCCGGGCGACGGAGTAGGCGATCGAACGGTCGGTCAGGACGCCGGTGACGAGCAGCGAGCGGCCTTCCAGCAGGCCGGTCATGACGGGGTCCTGGCAGCGCGCCGGGCCAGCTGCTTTTCGACCCGCCGGTCCAGCTCGGCCAGGACGAGCACAAGGCGGTCCCGCTCGGCCTCGGCCGCGGCATCGAGGCCCTCGAGCTCAAGGACGCCCCAGAACCGGATCATCGGCTCGACCACCTGGTCGCGATGCACCTGCAGGTCGTAGATGCCGGCCCGAGCGACGACAGCGGCCCGACGCACGAAGCCGGGGATGCCGGTGCCCGGCATCTCGAAGCCGGCGACCTCGTCGGTCAGTGCGCGCAGCGCCGTGGCCGGGTCGGCCTCGAGGGCAGCCGCGAGCAGGTCACGGTAGAGCACCATGTGCAGGTTCTCGTCGGTGGAGATGCGGGCCAGCAGCCGGTCCAGACCGGGGTCCGCGGAGAGCTTGCCCGTGCCGCGGTGGGCAACGCGGGTCGCGAGCTCCTGCAGGCTGACGTAGGCGATGGTGTGCAGCCCGTCCTTGCTGCCAGCGGAGAAACCGCCTGACACCGTCGCCATCCGGTCCTGCTCGAGCGACACCGGGTCGACGGCCCGGGTGACGGTGAGGTAGTCCCGCAGGGCGATCGCGTGGCGTCCCTCCTCTGCCGTCCAACGGTTCAGCCACGTGCGCCAGAGCTCGGTCCCGCCGCTGTCCTTGGCCCGGTCGTCGTTGCCGCCGAGCAGGCGGGACAACTCACCGTGGTAGCCGGGCAGGTTGTCCTCGGTGAGCAGGTTGAGCACCACCGAGGCCCGGACAGCGGGCGACAGGCGGCACTGGGCCTCCTCGAACGGCAGCTCGGCGAAGTCGCGGGCCTCGCTCCACGGGACGTAGTCGTGGGGGTACCAGTCCTGGGCGCGCGACAGGTGGGCCGCCAGGGCGGTCTCCAGCCGGGCCGTCATGTGCTCCACCAGGCCGGGTCGCGGCAGCGCGTCGTCGGGGCTCGGGGCCACGTCGAGGACGGTCATGAGGTCTCCAGGTGTTCGGCGAGCGCGTCCTGCGCGGCGCGCCCGGCGGTCCAGAAGACCCCGCCTTCGGGCAGCGCCACCAGACGTGCGTCGGGCAGGGACAGGGCGAGCTCTCGGGCGAGGTCGAGCGGGTGGAGCGGGTCGAGCTCCTGGCCGACGACGAGCGCCGGCGCGGTAACGGACGCGAGCACCGACCGGTCGGCCAGCGGACGGTCGGGTGACAGCGGGACGGGCGCCGGTCGCCGTACCAGGGACTCGGCGCGGCGGGTCAGCAGCAGCTCGACGCCGCGGCGGCCCCGGACCGCCACCGGGACCTCTTCAAGCAGCAGGTCGGTGATGGCGGCAGTGTCGCCGCGGTCGATGGCGTCGCCGAGGCGGATGAGGCGTTGGGTCGGCCCGTCCGACCGGGTGGCGTCGAGCGCCGCCGGCAGTACGAAACCGAGCCGCTCGAAGCGGTCGGGCGCATCCCGCAGGACGCGGAGCAACGCCCCGGAGCCGAGCGAGAGGCCGACGCAGGCGGTCGCGCCCACGTGGTCGGCGACGGCGAGCAGGTCGTCGGCAAGCAGGTCGTAGTCCCACCCGCCGGGGAGCGCGTCGCTCTCGCCGTGCCCGCGGAACGTCAGCAGCACGCGGGTGCCGGCAACACGCAGGGCGAGCGGCCGGGTCTCGGCCGACGAGCCACCGAGGCCGTGGGCGAACAGCGTGACCGGGCCGCCAGAGCCGACGACGGCGAACTCCACACCCGCCACCCGCCCAGGGGCCAGTACTGCACACATCGTCATGTCAGTGACCCATCCCGAGGCCACCGTCGACCGGCAGCACGGCGCCGCTGACGTAGGACGCAGCGTCGCTGGCCAAAAAGCCGATGACGCTGGCGACCTCGTCCGGGCAGGCGGTCCGGCCGAGCGGGATGCTCGCCCGCAGCTCGGCCGTCCGCGCCTCGCCGAGCGACGCGGTCATGTCGGTGTCGACAAAACCAGGGGCAACGACGTTGGAGGTGATCCCGCGGCTGCCGAGCTCACGGGCCAGCGAGCGCGCCAGCCCGACGAGACCGGCCTTGGAGGCGGCGTAGTTTGCCTGGCCGGCACTCCCGGTCAGCGCGACGACCGAGGACACGAACACGAGCCGCCCGTAGCGGGCCCGCAACATCGACCGGGTCGCGCGCTTGGCGACCCGGTAGGCCGCGGTCAGGTTGGCGTCGATGACGCGGGTGAACGAGTCCTCGCTCATCCGCAGCAGCAGCTGGTCATCGGTCATGCCAGCGTTGGACACGAGCACCTCCACCGGCCCCTGCTCGGCCTCAACCGCAGCGAATGCCGCCTCAACGTCCTCGGTCGACGTCACATCGCACCGGACGCCTAGCAGGCCGTCCGGAGCGCCGGAGCGATACGTCACGGCCACCCGGTGCCCCTGCGCGGCGAGCAGCCGCGCGGTGGCCAGCCCGATCCCGCGGTTGCCCCCCGTGACCAGGACGGAACGACTGATCGCTTCTCCTGCGCTCACAGGGGTGAGTTGGCGTGATCGCCCCGACCCCGGACGGGAAGGGCAGCGAGCAGCTCGACGAGGCGGCGGCGGGTGTCGTGCGGCGCGACGATCTCGTCGACTGCCCCACAGGCGAGCGCGCGGTGCAGACCCCCGGATTCGCCCTCGTGCGCAGCTGCGAGCCGAAGCACGAGCTCCCCGCGACGCTCGGGGTCGGTCTCGGCGGCGAGCTCACGACGGTGCAGGACCTCGATGGCCGCGACGGCGCCCATCACGTCCACCTGCGCACCGGGCCAGGCCAGCACCGCGTCGGCGCCCAGACCCTTACTGCCCATGGCGATGAACGCGCCACCGAAGGACTTGCGCAGGACCACGGTCAGCCGCGGCACCTCGCACGCGGCGTAGGCGTGCAGGAGCTTCGCGCCGCGGCGTACGACACCGCCGTCCTCCTGTCCGACGCCCGGCAGGTAGCCGGGTACATCGACGAGGAAGAGCAGCGGGACGCCCATCGCGTCGCACCACTGCACGAAACGCGCGGACTTGTCGCCGCTGGCACTGTCGAGACAACCGGCCATGCGCATGGGGTTGTTGGCAACGACACCAACGGTGCGCCCGGCGAGGCGGCCCAGACCGGTGACGACGTTGGGCGCCCACCGGGCCTGCAGCTCGATAAAGCTCCCCTCGTCCAGGACACCGGCGACAACGGCCTTCATGTCGTAGGCAAGGCGGTGCTCGCCGGGGACCAGGTCGGTGAGGTCGGGACCTGCGGTGCGCCGCAGGTCGACGTGACCCTGCTGCGCCAGCAGCAGGACCAGCTCGCGGGTCTGATCCACGGCGAGCTCGTCGGTGGTCGCGGACAGGTGCACGACGCCGCTGCGCCCATGCGTTGTGGCACCGCCGAGGCGGTCCATGTCCACCTGCTGGCCGGTGACCTTGCGGACGATGTCGGGACCGGTCACAAACACCCGACCCTGCGGTCCCAGCACGATCAGGTCCGTGAGAGCCGGACCGTACGCCGCGCCGCCGGCCGCTGGGCCGAGGACCAACGACAGCTGCGGCACCCGACCGCTCGCCCGCACCTGGGCGGCGAAGACGCGGGCCACACTGTCCAGGCCGGCTACCCCTTCGCGCAGTCGGGCCCCACCTGAGTGCCAGATGCCGATGACCGGCAGGCCGTGCTCGACGGCGAGGTCGGTGGCGGCGGCGATTGCGCGGCAGGAGTCCTCACCGAGCGCGCCACCCTGGACGGTCGCGTCTGTCGCGAAGGCGAAGACCTCCGAGCCCTCGATCCAGCCGCGGGCGACGATGACGCCGTCGGCATCCTCCACCTCTGTCCAGTTGTCGAGGAGGTCGTCGAGACGGGCCCGGGCCTGAGCCGCCAGGCGGACGTCGAGAAGGCTCGTCATCGGCTCAGCACCAACGAGACATCGTGCCCACCGAAGCCGAACGACGTGGATAGCGCGACCTCGTGCGGGTGCACCCTCGGCGTGATACGGACGGCATCGACGTCGGCCTCGTCGTCGGGGTCGTCGAGGTTGCGGATAGCCGGGACGACACCGCTCTTCAGGGCAAGGATCGCGGCGATGGCCTCGACAGCGCCGGCCGCGCCGAGCAGGTGGCCGGTGGACGCCTTGGGGGCGGTGACCGGCGGCCGGTGGCTTCCGAGTGCGGCGTTGAGGGCGCGCGCCTCGGCGATGTCGCCGAGCGGCGTGGACGTCGCGTGTGCATTGACGTGGCCGATGTCGGTGGCGTCGACGCCGGCGTCACGCAGGGCCGCGGTGATGCTGCGGGCGGCTCCCGCGCCGGATGGGTCGGGCGCGGTGACGTGGTAGGCGTCTGATGCCAGGCCGGCGCCGGCGACGTGCCCGTGCACGCGCGCGCCGCGAGCCTGCGCGAATTCGGCCCGCTCGAGCACCAGGATCCCGGCGCCCTCGCCGAGGACGAAACCGTCCCTGCCCTTGTCGTAGGGCCGGCTCGCCTCCTGGGGGGATTCGTGGCGGGTGGACAGCGCGCGCATCTGCGCGAAGCCGGCCATCGGCAACGGGTGGATGCAGGCTTCCGCACCACCGGTGACGACGACGTCGGCGCGCCCGGAGCGCAGCAGCTCCAGGGCGACCGCGATCGCCTCCGCGCCGGACGCGCAGGCGCTCACGGGACAGTGCACGCCGCCGCGGGCGCCGACCTCGAGGCCGACGGCGGCGGCTGGGCCGTTGGGCATGAGCATCGGGACGAGGTGGGGGCTGACCCGGCGCGGTCCGTGCTCGCGCAGGACGTCGTGCTGTCCGAGGATGGTCAGTGCACCGCCGATGCCGGAGCCGACGACGACGGCGAGCCGCTCGGGCTCGACCGCTGGCGCACCCGCATCGGCCCAGGCCTCCCGGGCCGCGATCAGCGCAAGCTGCTGGACGCGGTCGAGGGTGCGTGCCTCGATCCGCTCCAAGCGGCCGGTCGTGTCGACCGTGGCGGCCAGCCGGGCCGGCAGCTCAGCGAACTCCGGCTCCTCCAGCAGTCGGACCCCGGAGCGACCGGTAAGCAGGCCCTCCTCCAGTGCGGCGACGTCGGGGCCTAGCGGCGTGAGGGCTCCTAGCCCAGTGATCGCGACCTTCACGCAGCTGTCCTCGCCGCAGCGATGAACGCCACGGCGTCACCGACAGTGCGCAGGTTCTCCAGAGCCTCGTCGGGGATGCGCACGCCGAAGCGCTCCTCGCAGGCCACAACGATCTCGACCATCGTGAGCGAGTCGATGTCGAGGTCGTCGAGGAACGTCGCCTCGGCGACGACCTTGTCGGCCGGCGTACCGGCAACCTCGTCGAGGACCTCGGCGAGGCCGGCCATCACGTCGGGGTGGGTGGCGGTGACGGTCATGGGGTCTCCTGGGTGATCGGGGGGTGGAACGGGCAGGTGCGGGGGACGGGGCAGCTCACATCAGGGGCAGCGGACGACCTGTCCGGCCGCCGTGAGCCCGGCGCCGAAGCCGAACAGCAGGACCGGGTCGCCCCGGCGGATCTCCCCCTGCTCGTGCAGGCGGGTCAGGGCCAACGGCACCGAGGCCGCGCTGGTGTTGCCGCTGTCGATGACGTCACGCGCCACGACGACGGAGTCCGGGAGGCCGAGGCTCTTCACGATCGACTCGGTGATCCGCAGGTTGGCCTGGTGGGGCACGAACGCCGCCAGCTCCTGCGGCGTGATGCCGGCGCGCTCGCAGGCCAGCCGGGCCAGGTCGGGCAGCGCGGTGGTGGCCCAGCGGTAGATCGCCCGGCCCTCCATGCGCAGCTGCAGCGGGGCACCGTCGATGACGAGGCGGTCGTGCTGGTCGCCCTCGTGGTGCCAGACGACGGGACCGATCCCGTCGGTGGGCATGCCGTGGAGGTCGGCGCGGCCGACGACCGCCGCTCCCGCGCCGTCGCCGAACAGGAACGCCGTTCCCCGGTCGACGGGGTTGACCATCGGCAGCAGCTTCTCGGCACCGATGACGAGAACATGCTCAGCGGTGCCGGCCCGTACGGTGTCGGCTGCCATCGCCAGGGCGTAGGTGAAGCCGGCGCAGCCGGCCCCGATGTCGGACGCACCAGCGTGGCGGGCGCCCAGCCGGTAGGCCACCTCCGGCGAGCCGCCGGGCAGGGGGCCGGGCATGGAGCAGGTGGCGAGCAGGACGAGGCCGACGTCAGCGGCATCGACCCCGGCTGCGGCGAGCGCTTTCCCGCCCGCGCTGGACGCCATGTCGACGACGGACTCGTCGTCGCCGGCTACCCCGCGGGTGACGATGCCGCTCCGGTCGCGGATCCATTCGTCGCTGGAGTTCGTCCGCTCCGCGATGAGGTGGTTGTCGTCGCGTCGAGCGGGGCGGTGGGAACCCAGGCCCAAGAGGGCGGCTGGGCGCAGCGTCCCGGTCATGCGCTGACCAGCAGGTCGTCGGGCTGGCTGAGCGCAGTGACCGGCAGGTCGGGACGGACCCTGCGCACCAGCGCCTTGAGAGTGCCGCCGGGAGCGAGCTCGACCGCGCGGGTCGCGCCGGAGACGGCCTGCAGGCACAGGTCGAAGCGGACCGGACCGGTCAGCTGGGCAACCAGTCGGTTCAGGAGCTGCTGGCCGTCGTGCAGGACTGCACCGTCGGCGTTGGCGACAACTCCGCACACCGGATCGGCTGGCGTCAGCCGGGCGACCATGCCGGCGAACCGCTCACGCGCCGGAGCCATCGCCGCGGTGTGAAAGGCACCAGCAACGTCGAGCCGGCGCAGGCGCGTCCCGGCAGGTGGGACGAAGGCCTCGAGCGCCTCGATGGGACCGCCGAGGACCACCTGTCCGGGGGCGTTAACGGTAGCTATCTGCAAGCCAGCGGCGCGGGCGGTGTCGTCATCGACGACCCCCCCGAGGGTGGCGACCATGCCGGTCGGAGCCTGGGACGCCGCCTCGGCCATCGCCGAGCCGCGTCCGGCAGCGAGCACGACCGCCTCGTCGTCGGTGATGACACCGGCAAGGGCGATCGCGGACAGCTCGCCGACGCTGTGGCCACAGACCAGGTCGGGGTTGCCACCAGCCAGCAGGGCGCGACCGCTGAGCAGTGCGACGGCGGTGAGCAGAGGTTGGGCGACATCAGTGCGTCGTACGACATCGGCGGGAGCGACAGTGCCCAGGCTCACGAGGTCCAGACCGGTCAGGCCGGACCACGTGGTGAGCCGGTCACGCGCGCCCGGCAGGTCCAGCCAGGGCGTCAGCATGCCGGGAGCCTGGGAACCCTGGCCGGGGGAGAGGAGAAGGAGCACCTGTTAAGAATGGCTGATGGTCGGCTCGATCGCCGCGTCCGGCTCACACCGAGAACACGTCCAGTTGTTGTCAGTAACCTACAAGTCCAGCGTGCGTCCCAGGACGAGTGCAACGCGCACGACGAGTGCTTGACGCGGATCGGTCAGCTCGCGCCCCAAGACATCAGCGAGCTTGCGGAGCCGATAGCGAACGGTGTTCGGGTGCAGGAAGAGGGTCCGCGCGGTTCGCTCGACCGATCCGCCGCCCTCGAGGTAGGCGGCTGCGGTGCCCACGAGGTCGCCCCCGGCAGCGACCATCGGCCGGTAGACCTCCTCCAGCAGCCGGCGGACGATGTGCTTCCGCCCGTCGTGCAGAACCAGC
>JANLPD010000453.1:0-7248 GCA_031367045.1 Frankiales bacterium
GACTGCGCATTGGTCCGGTAGAAGACCGCGACCTCGTAGGCCTTGGCGAGCCCCTCGTCGCTCAAGCGGTCGACCTCGCTCGCGACAAAGGCCGCCTCGTCGTGCTCGTTGTCGGCCACATAGCCGACGATCGGTGCTCCATCGCCGGCGTCGGTCCAGAGCCGCTTGTCCTTGCGGTCAGGGTTTTTAGCGATGACTGCATTTGCCGCGGACAAAATGGTCTGCGTCGAGCGGTAGTTCTGCTCGAGCAGCACAACTTCGGAGTCGGGGAAATCCTCCTCGAACGCCATGATATTGCGGATATCGGCGCCCCGAAAGGCATAGATGGACTGGTCGGCGTCACCCACGACGCAGAGCTCGGCGGTGGGCACCGAGGTCGAGGCGCCGCCCTTCTCCCGTCCGACGGAGGAGCCGACCAGCTCGCGGACCAGGGTGTATTGCGCGTGGTTGGTGTCCTGGTATTCATCGACGAGCACGTGGCGGAAGCGTCGGCGATAGTGCTCCGCAACGTCGGGGAAGGCCTGCAGGATGTCGACCGTCGTCATGATCAGGTCGTCGAAGTCCATCGCGTTGGCCTGTCGCAGCCGAGCCTGGTAGGTCGCGTAGACCTCGGCCAGCTGCTTGTGGTGGACGGTCTCCGCCCGGTCGCGCGCGGTCTCCCAGTCGACCAGCTCGTTCTTCAGGTCGCTGACCTGGTGGCTCAGCGCCCGCGCCGGGTAGCGCTTGGGATCCAGGTCCAGGTCGCGGCACACCAGGGTCATGAGGCGCGCAGCGTCAGCCTGGTCGTAGATCGAGAAGGTGGAGGTAAAGCCGATTTTCCGGCCTTCCGCGCGCAGGATCCGCACGCACGCCGAGTGGAAGGTGCTGACCCACATGACCCGGGCCCGCGGCCCGACGAGCGCGGCGACGCGCTCCTTCATCTCGCCGGCGGCCTTGTTGGTGAAGGTGATCGCGAGGACCTCGCCGGGCTGCACCCCGCGGGCCGCCAGCAGGTAGGCGATGCGCGTCGTGAGCACCTTTGTCTTGCCCGAGCCGGCACCCGCGACGACGAGCAGCGGCGTCCCCTCATGGACGACGGCGGCCCGCTGCTGGGAGTTGAGCCCCTCGAGCAGGCGCTCGGTCGACGGCCGGGCCGGCGCCAGCACGGCCGGCCCGAAGTCCTCGTCGTACAGGGGCGTGGTCACTGGCCGCAGTCTAGGTCGGGCGTACGACGCTGCCTGTTGCCCACCCAGGTTGACGTCGAGCTCGAGCTGCCCGGCCAGCTCGAGTGAGGGCTTGCAGGGGGCTAGCGCCGGCCCGACAGGAGCAGCCGGACAAGGGCGACGGCCCCGAGGAGCCCGAGCAGCAGAAATCCGATCCCTAACGGCCACTCGCCCCTGCGTACCCCGGTCACGCCGATGACGACGCCGAGCACGAGTGCGACCAGCGCTTGCGACGAGCCCGGCGGGAAGCCGCGTGTCGAGGACCCACCCCGTACCCCAGGTCGCGTGGCCACAGGACGCATGATGTCGTACATCAGGGGACCGACGACGGGAGACGCAGACGTGATGGACGAGAAGGTCGAGCGGGCTCTGGTTGTGGTTGCGCATCCCGACGACGTGGACTTCGGCGCGGCAGGGACCATCGCGACCTGGACCGACGAGGGCATCGAGGTCACCTATTGCATCGTCACGGACGGCGACGCGGGCGGCTTTGACCCAGCCGTGGCGCGCGAGGCCATCGGCAGCATCCGGCAGGACGAGCAGCGGGCAGCGGCCAAGGAGGTCGGCGTCACGGACGTGCGGTTCCTCGGCTACCCGGACGGGCGGGTGGCGGCGACGTTCGAGCTACGGCGCGACCTCAGCCGGGTCATCCGCCAGGTGCGTCCGCAGCGGCTGATGATGCAGAGCCCGGAGATCAACTGGGAGCGGATGCCGGCATCTCACCCGGACCACAGGGCGGTCGGCGAGAGCACCCTCTGCGCTGTCTACCCCGACGCCCGCAACCCCTTCACCCACGTCGAGCTGGCGCGCGACGAGGGACTCGACGCCTGGACCGTTCACGACGTGTGGGTCATGGCCGCCGGACAGGGAGCCAACCGATGGGTCGACGTGACCGACACCTTCGAACGCAAGGTCGCCGCCCTGCGTCGCCATGTCAGCCAGACCTCGCACATGGCCGACCTCGAGGGCATGCTGCGCAGCTGGCTCGGTGCCGCTGCCGTGGCCGGTGGCCTGGCAGAAGGGCGCCTCGCCGAGTCCTACAAGGTGATCCGGATCCCGTAGCTGTTACTCGTGCCGCCCCGCCGCGCCACCGAGAGCCGTCCTGGACGCTGGCGTGAGGGCGAGCGCAGCCGGCCCCGCCCAGGTGAGGGCCAACGGCAGCAGGAGCACCGGCAGCGCGACGCCGTACCGGTGCAACAGCAACGCGCTCCCGAGTCCCAATGCCGAGCCGGCGAGCGAGACCGTGCCCCAGCGTGCAGTCGAGAAGCGGCGCGACTCGGCCAGCTGCAGTGAAGCGAACAGGGGCGCCGCGATGACCCCCAGCAGGACCGCGCAGCCAAGCGCGACGATCACAGCGAAGACGACGGTGGCGAGCAGCAGCCCGACCACCCGTCAGCCGCCGAGCGGCAGGCCGACGCCGCTCACGGCAGCGATGAGCAGGCCGAGCACGAGCAGGGTGCCGGCCCGGCGGGTGTGCACGAAGGCGATCGCCGCGAACCACAGCGGCCAGACGGGGAAGCCGGGCGGCGGCTCGTCCGGGCGTGGAGAGCGCAGCGCGCCGGCCACCTCGCGCAGCACCGGCAACCCAGCAAGGACCAGCAGCGCCGGCCAGGGCAGTGCCTGTACGGCAACCGCGACGACGACGGTCAGGTAGAAGCCGACGAGCAGGGCAAGGGTCGCGGTACGGGCCCGCGCCTCCCCGAGCAGCACCGGCACGGTGCGCGTCCCGGTCGGCTCGTCGTAGGGGATCTTGTCGATGTGCTTGCCCATGAGCACCGTCGTGCAGAGCAGACCGTAGGGGACCGACGCCACCCACACCTGCCAGGGCAGGTCGCCGACGGCGGAGTAGTAGGTGCCGGCAACCATCAGCGGACCCCACGTCACGAAGACGTCTGGCTCGCCCAGGCCACGCTTCTTCAGGCGCAGCGGGGGCGCCGTGTAGGCATAGGACAAAAGCAGCCCCGACAGCGCGAAGGCGACGACCGGCCAGCCGCGCTGGCTCGCGAGCACCAGCATGATCGCGAGGTCGGCCAGGTTGATGAGCAGCACCGCTGCGATCAGCTGCTTTTTCGTCACCAGCCCGGACAGCAACGGGTGCGGCGCGTAGAGCGCCCGCGGGTAGCTCTCGGTGTCCAGCCCCACCTCGGTGTCGGCCAGGTCGTTGAGCAAGTTGTTGCAGGTGTGCGCGAGCAGGATGCCCAGCAGCGCCAACGCAAAGAGCCCCAGCCGGAAGCCGTCGGCGCGCACCGCCAGCAGACCTGCCACCAGCCCGGCGAACAGCGTCATCGGCAGGACCGCGGCCCGGGTGACGACGAGCCACCGCGTGACGCCGTCGAGGTCGGCCACCGCCACGCCCGGAGGGGGGTTGGTGGTCCGGAGCGCGTAGAGCCACGACGCGCGACGCCCGGTGCCAGGGGGAGCCAACAGACGGCTGCTTCTCATGCGGCGACGGTACGCGCGCAGACTGCTGACGTGAGCAGCCGACCCGCAGCCGGTGGTGGCCGCTGGGTCGACGTCGCCCCCGAGCGGCTCGAGCGGTGGTTCAACGGCTTTGCCGAACGGCACGGCGAGCTGACCTGGACCTCCCCCTCGCGCGCGGTGGCTGCCGATGGCGCCGTCGCCGAGGTGGAAGTGCCGCACCCGCCGATGACCGGCGACCTGGTGGCGCACTGCACCGTCGTACGACGGCTGGCACTGCTGCTCGTGCGGCTCGGCGGTCACGCGGTCGGGGTCGCCGAGGGCCCGACCCTGGTGCTGAGCAAGGTCGGGAGCCGGCATGTGCAGGGTCGCACCGCCGCGGGGGGGTGGTCCCAGCAGCGCTTTGCGCGCCGCCGAGAGGGGCAGGCTTCGGTGGCCATGCAGGCAGCGGCCGACACCGCGGTCAAGGTGCTGCTGCCCGAGGTCGGGCACCTCGATGCGGTGGTGCTCGGCGGGGACCGGGGGGCCGTCACGGCGGTGCTCGCGGACAAGCGGCTCGCTGCGCTTCGGCCACTCGTGACCGGCCGGCTGCTGGACGTCCCCGAGCCTCGCCTCGTCGTGCTGCAGAAGGCGGTCGCGCAGGCCCGCGCCGTTCAGGTCAAGGTGATCGACCCGGTAGCGACCTGAGCGACGAAGTTGGTCACGACGTGCTTATCCTGGGCCGGTGCCGGAGCAGGTGATGCGGAGCGGCAGGAAGCGGCCCTCATGAGCGAGCTGAACGATTTGGCCTTGCAGTTCGCCCGGTTGTGCAGCGCGGCCGGCCTCGTGGTGATGGACATCTATGGGAGCGGCACCTTTGTCCGCGCCAAGGCAGACTCCTCCCCTGTCACCGAAGCCGACAAGAGGGCAGAGGCGGTTCTGCTCGCCGGGCTCGCGGACCTGCTGCCGGGTGTCACCGTGGTGGCCGAGGAGGCCGTGTCGGCCCACGGGCTGCCGGAGGTCGGAGCCGAGTTCGTCCTCGTCGACCCGCTGGACGGGACCAAGGAGTTCTTGTCCCACAACGGCGAGTTCACGGTCAACATCGGCCTCGTGCGCGACGGCGTCCCGGTCGCGGGCTGCGTCTTCGCACCCGCCCGCGAGGCAGTGTTCCTCGGCGGTACCACAGCGCGCACTGCGCCATTGCGGCCCGGCAAGCGGGTCGACCCCAGCCAGCTGCGCGAGGTCCGCACCCGGCCCTACCCGGCCGACGGTCTCGTGGCGGTCACCAGCCGCTCCCACCTCGACCCGACGACGAAGGCCTTCCTCAAACGGCTCCGGCCCAGAAGCACGACCGACGCGGGCTCCTCGCTCAAGCTCTGCCTGGTCGCGCAGGGGAGCGCCGACGTCTACCCCCGGTTCGCGCCGACGATGGAGTGGGACATCGCCGCAGGCGACGCTGTCGTGCGGGCAGCGGGGGGCACCGTCGTCGATGCGGGCGGCGTGACCCTTCGATACGGCAAGACCCAGACGGGCTTCCGCAACGCCTCATTTGTCGCCTGGGGCGGTCGCCCGCTCGATGTCTGAACCAGGGGCTGGCCGCGCGAGGAGCAGGTGGAGGAGCACCCCGAGCCCGACACCCGGCCGGACCTGTCCGGGACCGACCTGCCCGGCAACGTCCGGCCCTTTGCGGCGGGCTAGGTGGTAGCACTGGTAGCGATGACGACGAACGGCGAGAAGGCCCACGCATTTCTGCAGGACAAGGTCGGGCACATCGAGGGCACCGGTGAGTGGTTCCTGGTCAACCAGGGGCGCATCGACGCGTTCGCGGAGGTGACCGAGGACCGGCAGTTCATCCACGTCGACCCGGCGCTGTCGGCGCAGTTCTCGCCGTGGGGGGTGCCGATCGCGCACGGCTTCTTGACGCTGTCGCTGCTCACCCACCTGTGCGGCTCGATTCCCCAGCCGCCCGAGACGCTCCAGGGCATCCTGATGGGCGTCAACTACGGCTTCGACAAGGTGCGGTTCATCTCGCCGGTCAAGGTCGGCTCGAAGATCCGCGCGACCGCCACGCTGTCCGCCGTAGACCTGAAGGACCCGAGCAACCTGCAAGTCGTGCGGACAGTCACCGTCGCGACCCTGGGCGAGGCCAAGCCGGCCGTCGTCGCCGAGTGGGTCACCAGGCTCGTTTACGGCTGACCTGCGTACGACGACAACGCTCGCGGGTCCGCCTCATGGGTGGCCCCGCGTCGGTAGGGTCGCCGGGTGACGATCGGGCCCCTCATGGTGATCGGTGGCGCCGAGGACAAGACCGGCCGCGGCGCCGTCCTTGCCCGCTTTGTCCGCCTGGCTGGCGGGGCACAGTCACGCGTCGCCGTGGTAGCCACTGCGTCAGCGTTGGGCGAGGAGATTGTCGACGCCTACCGCGAGGTCTTCGCCAAGCTCGGCGTCCCGGACGTGGTCGCCCCCCGGCCGCGCACCCGCGGGGAGGCCAGCGACCCGTCGGTCGTTTCCCAGCTCGACGACGTGACCGGCGTCTTCATGACGGGCGGCAACCAGTCGACGCTGTCCGCCGTCGTCGCGGGGACCCCGTTCGGCGCGGCCATCCGCGCCGCGCACGCACGCGGCGCCGTAGTCGCAGGCACCTCGGCGGGCGCCAGCGTCCAGAGCGAGCACATGGTCGCCTTCGGGAGCGAAGGCAGCACGCCCAAGCTGCGGATGGCGCAGATGTCGGCCGGCCTGGGCCTGCTGCCAGGCGTCGTCGTGGACCAGCACTTCGAGCAGCGCAACCGCTACGGCCGGCTGCTTACCCTCGTCTCGCACGCGCCCCACCTTCTCGGGATGGGCGTCGACGAGGACACCGCCGGGCTGGTCACCGACGGCCGGCTGCTCGAGGTGCTGGGCCGAGGGGCGGTCACGCTGTTCGACGGCAGCGCCCTGACCTCCAACGTCGACACCGCGGCCGGCAGCGCACCGCTTCTCGTCTCGGGAGTGGTCCTGCACTCACTGCCAGCCGGGTCGCGGTTCGACCTGACCGAGCGACGGCTGCTGCCGTCGGCCGGTGGCCGGCCGGACGACCTTCGGGACCGCCCGGCGCGCGACCCTGCACACAAGCGGCTCGACCGGCTGATCGCCACCGAGGGTGCGGTGGGTGACGTCCCGCGCCGTCGCCCGAAGCGCACCACCAAGCAGCAGAAGGGGCAGCCATGAGCGAGTCCGTACCCGCACCCGAGCTGAGGATTCTGTCCAGTCGCGTCTACCGTGGCCCCAACTACTGGTCGTACGGCCCGGCCGTCCATCTGCAGGTCGACCTCGGGGTGCTGGAGGACTGGCCGACCAACCGGCTGCCGGGCTTCACCGACGCACTCCTGCGCCTGCTTCCCGGTGTCGGCGAGCATTCCTGCTCGCGAGGCAAGGCAGGTGGTTTTGCCGAGCGGCTGCACGAGGGCACCTGGTTGGGCCATGTCGGCGAGCACGTCGCGCTCGAGCTGCAGCGCCTGACCGGCGCCGAGGTCAGCCGGGGCAAGACCCGCGGCTCGGACCAGCGCGGCGTCTACAACGTCATCTATGCCTACGCAGACGAGACGGTCGGCCTGGCTGCCGGAGCGCTGGCCGTCCGCATCGTCAACCACCTCGTACAGGCCGAGCCGGA
>JANLPD010000444.1:0-4505 GCA_031367045.1 Frankiales bacterium
GTTTCAGCGAGCGACTCGCCCAAGACGTGTTCACCGCTGCCGAACAGACGATCACGCCGGCCGTACCGACCCAGACCAGAAGGTCAGCCACCGCCATGCCGCGCCGCCGCAGGAAGTAGCCAGCACCTAAATCACCAGAAACCGGACCATTATTACCGCTGGCCTCGACGTCCCGTGCGACTTCCGCGGCGTTGTGGCCCAGCCGCCTTCAGTCCGTGAAACCCGGGCCAAGGTCGGGGACACCGCCGCGCCTCATCGCGGTGACGGCCTCATTGGCCAGGCGATCTGCTTCATGGTTGAGGGCGTGGCCGCCGAGTGCGACGCCGACATGCGCCGTGGCCTTCGTCCAGGTAACGGTCCGGCCGGCGAGCAGGGCATGAGTCGCGCCGATGAGCTCGGCGTTCTTAACGACCTCCCGGGTCTTGCCTCGCCGCCAGGCACTCGGCGGCAGCCGGCCCCCCTTGCTCCACCCGAGGACCCACGTCGTCAGGCAGTCGCGGGCGTAGGTGCTGTCGAAGACGATCTCGAGCGGTCGCCCGGGGGGCACGGCTTCGAGGAGGGAGCGGATCGCCAGCAGCTCCCCGATGTTGTTCGTCCCCTCCCCCTCGACCGGCGCGACGCCGTAGCAGGTGGGCGAGACGAACCAGGCGCCGGCCGCCGTGCCGGGGTTCGGATTGCACGACCCATCGGTGCCTGCGACCACGAGGGCGCCGATCGCCAGGACCGGTGCCTTCGTTCTCGCGACCGCCTGTCCTGCGGCCTCATCCGGCAGGTCGAACAGCGATGCCTGCTGGTTCATGGCCCCATTCTGCCCGGACTCACGACGAGCCCGCTGCCGGCCACGACGTCAGGGCTCAGCAATGGCCGGAAACGACCCGGAGCGCCGGGTAGCGAGGACGCAGCCGAGCAGCACGAGTGGGAAGCCGACGGCGACCCCGGCGGTGAAGTGCTCGTCGAGCAGCGCGATCCCCAGCAGGACGGCGACCGCCGGGTTGACGAACGTGATGACCAGGGCCCGGTTGGGACCGACCTCTGCGATGAGTGCGAAGAACACCAGGAACGCCGCCACGGTGCAGGCCAGCGCGAGCACGACGACGCTGGCAACGACCTTGCCCGATGGGGCCATGGCTGGCCAGGTCAGCGCCGCGAACGGTGCGTAGAGCAGAGCTGTCAGCCCGAGCGACGAGGCGATGACGCCGAGTGCTGGCACGTCGGAGAGCTTGCGGCTGACGATCAGCGGCGCGATGCCGTATCCCAGGACCACGATCCCGACCTCCGCTGCAGCGCGCCGCTCCCCACCGAGGTCCAGACCGAGCAGGGTCGCCACGCCCGCGATCCCGACGACGAGACCGAGCACGCGCACCCGGTCGAGCCGGTCCTGCTCCCCGAGCGCGCGGCTGGCTACGGCAGCCACCATGGGGACGGCCGCAACGAGCAGCCCGGTGAGCGAGCTGGTCAGCGACCGCTCGGCGTCGGCCAGGAGCAGCCACGGGATCGCCATCTCCAAGATGGCGAAGGCCACGAGTGGTCGCCACCGCGCCAGCAGCGGCAGCAGCTCGCCACGCGCCGCAGCGATCGGCAGCAGGATCCCTGCACCGAGGGCGGTGCGCGCAAAGACGAGCACTGCGGGCGAGAGCTCTTCGACCGCGACCTTGATGAGCAGGTAGGGCATTCCCCACAGCAGGCACATCGCGCAGAACAGCAGCCAGCCGCGTCGCGTCACCGGGCAACCCTAGGAGCCGAGCTCCCCCAGCATGTCGAGGAAAGCCCTCGGCGGACGCAGGTCGGTCGGCGTCCCAGGCAGCCGCACCAGCACCCCCGCGCGCCACCACCACAGATCAGGCGAGAGCGGCGCGGGGCTCTCGCCCTCCAGCAGTTCGGCGTTGACGAGCAGCGCCTGCGCAGCGTCGAGCGCCTGGGAGCGTCCGGTGATCGTCACCACCAGGACCAGGTGCCGGGTGGGCAGCGCGACGAGCGCGCCCGCCGCACCGATATCGGCGTACGCCGGGAGGGCGTGCAGGTGCACGGCTGCGAAGACCGTCGGCGTCTCGAGCACCAGGGCGGTGACCGGCCCGAGGTCGAGCGACCGGACCGACGGCAGCTCGTGGTCAAGGACCGCAGCCCGCCCTCGCCGGAAGAGCTCGTCCACCGGCAGGTCCCAGCCGGCGACCAGCGTCGGCGACAGGGGGGTCACGGCCCCGCCGGCATCGGCCACGAGGATCTCGATGAGTCCGTCGCCGAACGGCCGACCGACCGCCTCCTCGACGAGCAGCGAGCCCTCGGTGACGACCCTCGTCCGTAGCAGCGGTGCAGCAGTGGCCCAGTGCCGCAGGGCGGGGCCGATTTCGACGGACCGCGCGATGCGGTCAAAGGCTTCCAGCACCATGGCCGGCCAGCGGACGCGGTCGACGGCGCGGCACCGGGCGAACAACTCGTCGAGCGCGACTGTGCCGGCGAACCGGCCGACCACGGTGACGAGCTCCCCGTCGTAGGACTGCACGAGAAGCCCGAGGCGCGCGGCCGCGAAGCGCACGGCGCCCTCGAGCTCGGCCTCGTCGCTGCGGGATCGTCGGCGGAAGCGGCTCAGTTGACCTGGCGCCCCTGGTCCGCCCAGTACTGCTCGCGCAGCTTGAACTTCTGCACCTTGCCCGTCGCCGTGCGGGGGATGGCGTCACGGATCTCGACCGATGTCGGAGCCTTGTAGCCGGCGAGCCGCTGCTTGCAGTGCGCAATCAGCTCCTGTTCGGTCGCCGACTCCCCGGGAGCCAGCACGACGAGCGCCTTGATGGTCTCGCCCCACTTTTCGCTGGGGACGCCGATGACAGCCACCTCGGCGACGCCCGGGTGGCTGAACAAGCAGTCCTCGACTTCGATCGAGGAGACGTTCTCGCCGCCGGTGATGATCACGTCCTTCTTGCGGTCGCTGATCGTGAGGTAGCCCTCGTCGTCCATGGTGCCGCCATCGCCGGTATGGAACCAACCGCCGTCCAGCGCCTCGGCCGAGGCGTCGGGCTGCTGCCAGTAGCCCTCGAGCACCACGTTCGATCGGGCCAGTACCTCGCCCTGCTCGCTGATGCCAATCGTCACACCCAGAGCCGGCATACCAGCGCGAGCGAGCCGCCTGGCCGCCGCCTCCTGCGCCAGACCGTCTTCCTCCGCGCGACGCCGGTTGACGGTCAGCAGCGGAGAAGTCTCGGTGAGGCCGTAGATCTGCAGGAACTCCCAACCAAGCTCAGCCTCGATCCGCGCGATGGTTCGCGACGGCGGCGGAGCACCTGCGCAAATCACCCGGGTCTGGCCCCGACCCGGGATCACGCCGTCCCACGTCTGGGCGGCCTCGAGCACCAAACCGACGACGGCTGAGCGGCACACATGACGGTCACGCCGTACTTCTCCACCCGGCGCAAGATGTCGGCGCCGTCGATCTTGCGGATCACCACCTGCGGTACGCCCAGGCCGGTCATCGCGAAGGGCATCCCCCAGCCGTTGGCGTGAAACATCGGCAACGTGTGCAGGTAGACGTCGCGGTCAGTCACTCCCGTGTGCAGGGCGAACGTGAGCGCATTGGTCCAGATATTGCGGTGGGTGATCTGCACGCCTTTGGGCCGCGCAGTAGTGCCGCTCGTGTAGTTGATGGTCGCCATGGCGTCCTCGTCCGGGGTCTCCCACGGGACCGGTTCGACGCCTGGACGGAGCAACGCAGCGTCAGACTCCTTGCCCAGCAGAAAGCGGTTCTTCGCCGTCACGCCCCGCAGCTGGTCCTCGAGCTCCGGGTCGATGAGCAGGGTCGTCGCCCCGGAGTGCTCGACGATGTACTCGACCTCCGCGGTCGACAGCCGGAAGTTGACCGGAACCAGGACCCGTCCCCAGGTCGTCACCCCGAAGAAAGACTCCAGCAGCCGGGCGCTGTTGTGGCTGACGACCGCAACCCGATCGCCGCGAGGGACGCCGAGCTCGTCGAGGCCGGCCGCCATGGCGCGAGCCCGCTCGGCGAAGGCGGCGTAGGTCTGCGTCCCGAGCCCGCCGTCCTGGAAATCGCCCGGCTCGTCCACCACCCCTTGGCGGCTGCCGTAGGCCAGCGCAGCACGCTCGATGAAGTCGGCGGTCGTCATGGGGACCTTCACGGGGCAGCTCCTGGGTCGAGGGATCGGTTTTACCGTACGACCGGCAAGCCGTCCCCGTCGCGCTGGTGCAGCATGGACCCATGACGTACGACGCACTCGCACGCCTCGTGGGCCTCGTGGGCGGCGGCGGCGTCGTCGTGCTGAGCGGCGCAGGTCTGTCGACGGAGTCTGGCATCCCGGACTACCGGGGCGCGACCGGGGCGGCGCGGCGGGCCACCCCCATGACCTACCAGGCCTTCACCGCCGATCCGGCCTCGCGGCGGCGGTACTGGGCCCGCAGTCACCTTGGCTGGCGCGTGATCGCGGGCGCGCAGCCCAACGCCGGCCACCACGCCGTCGCCGATCTCCAGCTCGCCGGGCTCGTCACCGGGATCGTCACGC
>JANLPD010000558.1:0-3125 GCA_031367045.1 Frankiales bacterium
ACCTCGTAGTGCTCGACGGACCCGTCGTCGTCGGAGCGCTGACGCGAACAGCCGGTGACATCACCTTTAGCTACGACCCGGCGTGGCAGCTCCGTGACCAGGCAACTCCACTGTCGGTGTTGCTCCCGTTGACCGTGCAGCAGCACGCGGACGACGTCGTCACCCCGTGGTTGTGGGGGCTGCTGCCGGATAACGAGCGGGTTCTGTCCCGGTGGGGACGCACGTTCCACACGACGACGAAGCACCCCCTGGGACTTCTGGCGGCCGTCGGGCGCGACCTGCCCGGTCGCTTCACGATCGTGCCCGCCGAACAGGCGCATGATGCCGTGCCCTCAGGTGTGCAGTGGCTGACGGACTCAGACGTGGCGGCCTTGCTCCAGGAGGTTCGGGCTGATCAGACCGCCTGGCTCGGAGCCCAGGGCTCCGGCGGACGATGGAGCCTCGCGGGGGCCCATGCCAAGATCGCCTTGTTCAGCGACGGCCGACGCTGGGGCAGGCCTTACGGTCGGTCGGCGACAACGCACATCCTCAAGCCCGCCATCGACGGCCTGGACGACCACGACCTCAACGAGCACCTGTGCCTGCAGGCAGCTCGAGGCGCCGGCGTCGTCGCCGTCGCGTCCCGTGTCGTGACCGTCGGGGACCAGCGGGCCATCAGCGTGGAGCGCTACGACCGCATCATCGGCGCTGACCAGAGCGTCCAGCGGGTGCACCAAGAGGACCTCTGCCAGGCGCTGAAGGTGCATCCTGACGCGAAGTACGAGAACGACGGAGGGCCTTCGGTCTCGATGATCGGGTCCCTGCTGGACCGACACGTCCGCGGGGCGCCCGCGAAGCCGACGCGGATGCGGTTCGCGGAAGCGCTCGCCCTCAACTGGTTGCTTGCCGGCTCAGACGCGCACGCCAAGAACTACTCGCTGCTGCTGAGCGGGACCCAGGTCCGTCTCGCGCCGCTGTACGACGTGGCGAGCGCATTGCCCTACCGGGACTTCCACGCACCCAAGTTCACGATGGCCATGAAGCTCGGTGGCACCTACCTCGCCGGACGAGTCGGTACCACGCAGTGGCGCAAGGTCGCCGCACAGCTGTTGCTCGAGGAGCAAGACGTCCTGAACCGCATCCACCAGCTGGCGACTGAGCTGCCCACGGCCATGGCTACGGCTGCGGAAGCGGGCCCCGTCCGTGAGCTGAGGAGCACTCTTCCGGAGCGGCTGACCGACCTCGTTGCGACACGCTGCCGAGTCCTGATGGCGCATCTCGACTGACTTGATCGATCGAGGACTCGGTACCGCCAATCTGAAAAGGACTCTGCCCAGACATACGAGTTAGACACATGAGCCAGCGGGACGCAGCATCACGTTCGATCTGTGATCGCGCTGAAAAGGCATTTTTTGAGCGTGAACTCGTCATCCTTGCGCGCTCGCCTAGACATATGAGATCACGTGGCACCAGTGGCAAGCTGCGTAACCACCGATAACAGGATCGGTACATCGCGTCTGCCGGTCTCGGCGAATGCCTCCGGGCCCCACGGCCACCAGTCGACCGGATTCTCTCAGTGCTGCAGAAGATATGGGCTCGTCTCGGTTGCCAGGCCGTTTGTCACAGCCGCCACGCTAGGGCATCTCGCGGGGCGCTCCTGGGGGCACCGAGGGCGCCCGCAGACAGATCGAATCGGCGCCGACCGCACGCTCGAGTCCGTCGAGGATCAGGTCGAGGCCGACCTCGAACTCGTCGCCGTAGTCGTAGCCGGGGCGAAGGACGTGTTCAGCGGCCAGCTCGGCAAGGTGGGGATACTCGTCGACGGCAAAATGCCGGGCGATCTCCTGCGCCACGTCCGCGGTGTCGAAGGGCAGGCTCGCCTCCTGCAGCGCGAACCCGTAGATATAGCTGTCGAGCAGCGAGTAGGCGTGCGCGGTCAGTTCGATCGAGAAGCCCGCTCCCCGCAGGCAGCCGAGCACCGCGTCATGATGGCGAAGCGTCGCCGGCCCTGGCGAGGTCCGAGACTCCATTAGGCCGATCGCCCAGTGATGGCGGGCGAGGACCTCGCGTGCCGAGATCGCTCGCTGACGCATAGCTGCCTTCCAGTCGGTGTCGCCTGATCGGATGTCGATCTCGCTGAAGACGATGTCGACCATGCCGTCGAGGAGCTCGTCCTTGTTGGCCACGTGGTTGTACAGCGACATCGCCTCGACCCCGAGGGTTCCGCCGAGCTTGCGCATGCTGAGGGTCCCGATTCCCTTCTCGTCGGCGAAGGTGACCGCCGCGCGCAGCACCCGCTCCCGGCTCAGCGGGATCCGGGGCTTGGTGGCGGGCTTCCTCGGCGCTGTCATCTCGGTGCCCTCCGGTTGCTGGTTGACGGACTTACGTCGTAAGTGTAGCCTATTACTTACGCTGTAAGTCACCGAATCGGAGGAGCCATCGTGTCCATGTCCGTCACCTATCCGGTCCAGCTGGAGTTCCACGCGGACCGTCACATCACCCGATGGCGCCCCCTGGTGCAGGCTCTGTTGGCCGTCCCGCACCTGATGATCGCGTCGGCCCTGCGCACCCTGCGGCAGGTCCTGACGCTGATCAGCTTGTTCGCGGTGCTGTTCACCAAGCAGATCCCGCGCCCGATCTTCGACGTCATCGTCATGACCTACCGCTATGAGTGGCGGGCCATGAGTTACGCGTTCTTCCTGCACGATGACTACCCGCCGTTCGACTTCGCGCTGTCCTCGCAAGACGACGGGATGGAACCCCACACGTCGTTGAGCCTGACTTATCCCGAGCACCTCGCGCGTTGGCAGCCGCTGTACAAGTGGCTGCTCGCCCTTCCCCACTACCTCGTGCTGGTCGGCCTCGCTATCGCGGCGTGCGTGGGCATCGTCGCCGGCTTTTTCACCGTGCTCGTCACTGGGGAGTACCCGGAACGGATCCGAGACTTCCTGGTCAACGCCTACCGCTACGCGCTGCGGGTCGAGGCCTACGTCGGCTTCCTCACCGACCGCTACCCGCCGTTCAGTCTGGCCCCGTGAGGCGCGGCCAGGCCGCTTGTCCGGTCCACCTCACCATCCACTGACATTGGGAAAGAGACCATGAAAGCAGCAATGTTCAACCGACCGGGAGCAATGTTCAACCGACCG
>JANLPD010000580.1:0-7169 GCA_031367045.1 Frankiales bacterium
CCGAACGGGATGTCGAGCTCGTCGTGCACCACCACGATCCGCCCCGGAGGCGCCTTGAAGAAGCTCTTCAGCGAAGCGACTGGCCCGCCGGACTCGTTCATGTAGCACTTGGGCTTCATAAGCACTGCCCGCTGGCCCGCGAGGCGGCTCTCGATGACATCGGCCCGCCCCTTGTGCGCCTTGAACCGGCCACCCACGCGCTCGGCAAGCAGGTCCAGCACAAGGAATCCGGCGTTGTGCCGGTTGCCGGAGTACGACGGACCGGGGTTGCCCAGCCCGACGACCAACCAGCTCTCGTCGGCCACGGGTGCGGTCCTTCCGGTGCACGTCCTTGCGGTGCAGGTCCTACCCGGCGGGGGTGTCGCCCTCGGCGGCCGGTGCAGCAGCGTCGCCTGCGTCCGCCGGAGCGGCCTCGGTCTCGGCGGCGGCGTCGCCCTCGGTGGGCTCGGGGGCCAGCTCGGCCGCGGCTGCGTCGAGCTCGGCCTCGAGCTGCTTCTCGGAGATGACCCCGAGGCCCTGGACGATGACGTGCTCGGGGTCCTGGGCAAGGGTGACGCCGGTCGGGAGGCGTACGTCCCTGGCGGACACGTGCTTGCCGGCCCGCAGTCCCGCAATGCTGACCTCGACGTGGTCGGGCAGGTTGGTGGCGTCGGCCTCTACCGTCAGCGTCATCGTCTGCTGGTCGACCATGGTGTCAGGGGCAGCGTCGCCGGTGAGCTGGATCGGGACCTCGACGGTGACCTTCTCGCCTTGGCGGACGGAGACGAGGTCGACATGCTCCAGGTACCCCTTGATCGGGTCGCGCACGACGACCTTGGGGAGGGCGAGCTGGTCACCGTCCTCGGTCTGCAGGGTCAGCAGGACGTTGGAGTCGCGCTTGAGCGCGAGCATCAACTCGTGGCCGGGCAGGGAAAGGTGGCGCGGCTTGTCACCGTGGCCGTAGAGCACGGCCGGCACCTTGTTGGCCCGGCGCACGCGGCGAGCGGCACCCTTGCCAAACTCGGTGCGTGGCTCAGCGACGATGCGGACCTCGGACACGACGGGACTCCTCGAAACGGTGCTTGTGGTGTCGCCTGGAGCGCCAGACGATGGTGTGCAACGGGTGGGTAGTTGTACGGGCGGCAGCGCGAGCGCACGCGGGGCAGGACTCTACCGGGTGCCGCGCTCGGCGCCTCAGGCAGTGATGCGGCCTCGTTGCGGCAGACCAGGGTCCCCCAGGTCGGCGCGCGCACCGTCGTGCTGTCCGGCCGCCTGCGCCGACCAGCTGGCCCCCGTCCGGCCGCTGGCCGCACCACGCCACGTGCCGCGCGCCTGGGAGTGCTCGTCGTGGAACGCGCGAACCCGCTTGGCCTTGCCGCGCAGCACGAGCGCCGCAGGCGGCTCACCCGCCGTCAGTGGCTCGCCCCAGTCCTGCCGCTCGGCGTCCGGCTGCGCGGCCAGCTGGGCCTCGATCGTGGCGATGGCTCGCTCGCGCGCGGTCGCGAGCCGCTCGGCGACCTGCTGGATGTAGCCGTCGTAGTAGGACAACCGCCACGTCAGCCCCGCCACGCCCACCTGACGGTGCTCCCCCGCGTCGAGCCGCCGCTGGGCGGAGGCGGCCATCTGGAGCGAGAGCGACGCCCAGAGCTGCTCGACGACCGCCAGGTCGCAGCGGTGGCCGAAGCCGAGCACCCAGGTGCTGTTGCTGGCGACGTTGACGACGACGTCGTTGGACTGGGCTACCGCGACGTAGAGCAGCACGCGGTGGCGGTTGCCGCGCTGACCGCGACCTCCCACGTCGAGCCGGACCTGCTCCAGTGGCTCCCCGCCGACCTTGCGCTTGTCGCGCTGACTGGCCCGGGCGAGCTCGAGGTCCACCGCGTAAACCGTCGCGAGCTGCTGGGCCCGCTCGACGAAGGCCGCCGCCTCGTGCTCGTTGTCGGTGCCCTCGGCCTGGGCCAGCAGCTTGCCGACCCGGTCGACCACCTTGTCGCTGCCGTTGCTGTAGGTCAAAGTGACCCGACCTCCACCCGCTCGTCGCCGTAGGCCACCCGCAGCGCGAGCGCGGCCTCCTCGCCCAGGACCGCCGCCACGAGCAGCAGCAGCACCGCCGGGAAACCCGGGCCGTGCCGGTCCGCCCGCCCAGTCGCGGCAGCGACGTGATGGGCCAGCTCGTGCAGGAGCACGGTCTCGCGCAGCGCCCACGGCTCACCGTGCACGGGCACCGGCAGGGCGATCACCCCCGGCGGCTCCCAGTGGGCCCGGTGGGCCCCGCGCCGCGTCCTGAGCGCTGGCACCGGCACCGACCCTAAGGCAGCCGTCACCGCGGGAAGGGCCAGCACGTCACCGGAGTACGACGCTGCCGTTTCGAGCGTGCCGAACCGGCGCTCCTCGGGCAGCAGGACGGTACTGCCGCCCACGACGGCCATCCGTGCCCCGCACCGCGCCGCGTCCAGGCGCGCCGACCAGGCGTCCTCTGCGCGGTAGACGCGGGCGCGTTGTCCGTCACGGGTGGTCATGCCGCTCACGCTAGGTGGCGCAGCAGACAGCGACCGGCAGTCCACAGACAGCCGACCGAGCCTTGACGAAGCAAGGTCAGGCCGCGCCATCGAACAGGCTGGTGACCGAGCCGTCCTGGAAGACCTCGTTGATCGCCCTGGCGAGGAGGGGGGCGATCGAAAGCACCGTCAGCTTGTCGAACCTGCGGTCCTCTGGGATCGGCAGCGTATTGGTGATGATCGTCTCGCAGACGCGGCTGTTCTTGAGGCGGTCCATCGCGGGACCGGACAGGACGCCGTGGGTCGCGGCGATGACCACGTCGGCGGCGCCGGCCTGGAAAAGCACGTCGGCTGCCTTGGTGATGGTGCCGCCCGTGTCAATCATGTCGTCGACGATCACGCAGACCCGGCCCTCTACGTCTCCGACGACGCGGTTCGCGACGACCTGGTTGGGGACCAGCGGGTCGCGGGTCTTGTGGATGAACGCCAGCGGGCAGCCGCCGAGCCGGTCTGCCCAGCGCTCGGCAACGCGGACCCGACCGGAGTCCGGGGAGACGACCGTCATGATGTCGGTGTCGTAGTGGGCGGCGACGTGGTCCGCCAGCAGCGGCAGGGCGAACAGGTGGTCCACCGGACCGTCGAAGAAACCCTGGATCTGTGCGGTGTGCAGGTCGACGCTCATCAGCCTGTCGGCGCCGGCCGTCTTGAACAGGTCGGCGATCAGGCGCGCACTGATCGGCTCCCGACCGCGGTGCTTCTTGTCCTGCCGGGCATAGGGATAGAAGGGCATGACGACGGTGATCCGCTTGGCGGACGCGCGCTTGAGGGCGTCGACCATGAGCAGCTGCTCCATGACCCAGGTGTTGATGGGGGCCACGTGGCTCTGCATGACGAAGGCGTCGCAGCCACGGACCGACTCCTCGAAACGGACGAAGATCTCGCCGTTGGCGAAGTCGTAGGCCGCGGTCGGTACCGGCTCGCAGCCGAGCGCCCCGCCGACCTCGGCCGCGAGCTCGGGGGCAGCCCTTCCGGTAAACAACATGAGGTTCTTGCGGGACTGGATCTCAAGCCCGGTCATGAGTCCTTCTCTCCGGTAGCAGGTCGCTTGCGCGCGACCCACCCCTCGATGTTGCGCTGCCGTGCTCTTCCGACGCCGAGCGCCCCGGCAGGGACGTCCTCGGTGATGCTCGACCCGGCCGCGGTGTAGGCGCCGTCGCCGACCGCCAAGGGGGCGACGAGGCTGTTGTTGCTGCCGACCCGCACGTCTTGCCCGATGATTGTGCGGTGCTTTTCGCGACCGTCGTAATTCACGATGATGGTGCCTGCGCCGATGTTGCTCCGCTCGCCGATGGTGGCGTCACCGACGTAGGACAGGTGGGGCAGCTTGGCGCCGTCCCCGACGTGGGAGTTCTTCACCTCGACGTAGGCGCCGACCTTGGCTCCGCGACCAAGGCGGGTGCCCGGGCGCAGGTAGCTGAACGGGCCGACGCTCGCCTCCGGCCCGATGACCGCGCCGACGCAATGGCTGCGCAGCACCGTGGCGTCCGCGCCGACCTCGCAGCCCACCAGCGTCGTCCCGGGACCGACAACGGCACCACGGCGTACGACGGTGGCGCCCTTGCACTGGACGTCCTGCAGGAGCGTGGCGTCCGCCTCGAGCACGACGTCGGCATCGATCCACGTCGTGGCTGGGTCCAGGATCGCGACGCCCGCGAGAAGGTGGCCGTGCACGATCCGGTCGCGCAGCACCCGGGTGGCCTCGGCGAGCTGAACCCGGTCGTTGATGCCCCAGGTCTCGGACGGGTCCGCAGCTATGTGCGCCGCGACGATCAGGCCGGCGTCGTGGTGCAGCCCGACAACGTCGGTGAGGTACTCCTCGCCCTGGGCGTTGTCGGTGCTGAGCTTGCCAAGGGCATCGACGAGCTGGGCCGCGTCGAAGGCGTAGACGCTCGTCCCCACCTCACAGATCCCGCGCTGCGCGTCGCTGGCGTCCTTGTGCTCCACGACGCCCGTGACGGCGTCGCCGGCGTCGCGGACCACCCGGCCGTAACCGGTGGCGTCGGCCAGGACCGCGGTCAGCAGGGTCGTTGCGGCGCCGGCCTGCTCGTGCTGCTCGACGAGGGCCCGCAGGGTGGCAACGGTCAGCAGAGGGGCGTCGCCAGGGACCACCACGACGGTCCCGGTCAGTCCGGCGGTGGACTCCAGTGCGACGCGGACCGCGTGGCCAGTGCCGTTCTGCTCGGCCTGGACGACAGCGCGAGCCGCCGGGTCGAGGTCGGACAGGGCGGCGGTGACCTGCTCGCGGCCATGGCCGACGACGACGATCAGGTGCTCGGGGTCCAGTGCGCGGGCGGCGGTGACCACGTGGCCGAGCATCGAGCGACCGGCGAGGGGATGCAGGACCTTGGGGGTGGCGCTGCGCATCCGGGTGCCCTCGCCCGCCGCGAGCACGACGACCGCGACGGGTCGTGATGCGGGCACGGCAGGCTCCTGAAGGGGCTGCTCAGGGGGAAGAGCGGGGTCGCCGGGGACCCCGGCGACGCCAGCCTACCGGCGCGGCGCCGGGAGCTCCCCCGCCCCTCCCGGGCCGCTGCCCGTGCGCTCCGCCCCCAGGATTCGAACCTGGACTGAAGATCACCAAAGGATCCCGTGCTGCCTGTTACACTAAGGCGGAAGAGTGCGGAGATCGGGTCACAACATCAACATCTCCGCCGTGCCAGAACAGTTTGCCACCGACCGGGACCACGCCGATGTTGCAGCGCCTCGAGCGGCGCCCCGCCAAGAGGATTCGATCCGACGCTTGACAGAAGTCGGTCTTGATGTACCTACGGCTCCGTAGGTTACGGTCCCGTAAGCCCCGGACCCAGCCCTCCTCGGAGACCTTGTGACGATGACCCAGAGCTCTGCCGGCGACCTGCTCGATGCCCCCATGACCACCATCGCGTGGACCGACGATGTCGCGCGGCCGCTGCAGGACATCCCGACGACCGAGCGGAAGGCCCGCTGGGAGCAGGTGGCGCTCGCGCTCTTCATCGGCGTACCGCTTCTCGCGGTCGCTGCCTCGGGCTTTGTCCTGTGGGGCCACGGCCTGTCGCTGCGCGACGTCGTCATCAGCGCCATCTTCTACGCCGTCACCGGCCACGGCATCACGGTCGGCTTCCACCGCTACCTGACGCACGGCTCGTTCAAGGCGACGCGTCCACTGCGGATCGCCCTGACGATCGCCGGCTCGATGGCCATCGAGGGCCCAGCCACCCGCTGGGTCGCCGACCATCGCCGCCACCACGCGTTCAGCGACCGCGAGGGCGACCCGCACTCGCCGTGGCGCTACGGCAACACCTTCGGCGCATTGTGCAAGGGGCTGCTCTACGCCCACGTCGGCTGGCTGTTCGACGTCGAGCAGACCGACCAGAAGCGCTTCGTCCCTGACCTGCTCGCCGACAGGGACGTCGCCCGGGTCAGCCGCCTGTTCCCGCTCTGGGTCGCTGTCTCGTTGCTGTCGCCCGCTGTCATCGGTGGTCTGTGGTCGATGTCTCTCACCGGCGCGCTGACGGCATTTTTCTGGGCCAGCCTCGTGCGCATCTGCGTACTGCACCACGTGACCTGGTCGATCAACTCGATCTGCCATGTCGTCGGCAGCAAGCCGTTCGTGACGCCGGACAAGGCCACCAACGTCTGGCCACTCGCCTTCATCTCGATGGGCGAGTCCTGGCACAACCTGCATCACGCCGACCCGACCGCCGCCCGGCACGGCGTGGACCGCTTCCAGTACGACAGCAGCGGCGACCTCATCAAGGCCTTCGAGAAGCTCGGCTGGGCCCATGACGTCCGTTGGCCCAAGCCGGCTCGCCTGGACGCCCGTCGGGTCGCAAAGCGCTGACCGCCGGCCGGCCGGAGGATCCACCTGTCGGCACTGCTGACAGAGCCGCAGTCCACCGTACCCGCATGACCGGGGCCCAGCGGCGCGAGCAGCTGCTCGACGTCGGCCTTGCGCTGTTCAGCGAGAAAGGCTTCGACCGTACGTCGGTAGAGGAGCTCGCGGCCCGGGCCGAGGTCAGCAAGCCCGTTGTCTACGAGCACTTCGGCGGAAAGGAGGGCCTCTACGCCGTGGTCGTAGATCGCGAGGTACAGCTGCTGCTCGAGCGCTTTGAGGCAGCCCTGTCGGCCGACCACCCCCGGCTGCTCCTGCAGCAGGCAGCCCTGGCCCTGCTGACCTACGTCGAGGACCGCACCGACGGCTTCCGGATCCTCGTCCACGAGTCCTCGGTCGCCCGCGGGACCGGCAGCTTCGCCACCATCATGAGCGACGTCGCCGTGCAGGTGCAGGGAATCCTGGACCGCGAGTTCCGCGCCCGCGGCTATGAGACCGCACTGTCCGGCCTCTACTCGCAGGCCCTCGTCGGGATGGTCGCCCTCACCGGTCAGTGGTGGCTCGAGGAGCGCTCACCGAGCCGCGACGACGTCGCCGCCCATCTGGTCAACCTCGCCTGGAACGGCCTGTCCCACCTGCAGACCACCCCGACGCTCGAGCAGCCGTAGACCCGCCCTAGACCCAATACCGTTCAGTTAGGCTTACACGGGTGTAGTTTGCCGGTATGCCTCGTGCCGGGTGGGTCAAGCCAGTCTCGGATCGTCGGTTGTCAGACCTGGTGTCGGTGGGGGTCCTGACGCGGGTGTTCCCGCCGGACCTCG
>JANLPD010000607.1:0-2540 GCA_031367045.1 Frankiales bacterium
GACGTCACCGGAGCCGACGGCCGGCTGTGCGACCACCTCGTGGTGATGCGTCAGATGCCCGACGACCGCCGGCTGGCGGCCCTCGTCGCCGCCGGTGAGGACGTCGACGACATCCTTCGCCGCGTCGCCGTCCAGCTCGCCAATCTGCACCGGAGTTCACCGGCTCCGGCCCAGCTCCGTGACCTCGCCCGGGCCGACGCCGTGCAGCAGCTATGGACTGACGGACTGGATGCGCTGCGCGCCTTCCCCGACCTGCTCTCCGAGGAGGTACGCGAACGCACCCGTCACCTCGCCCTCCGCTGGCTCGCCGGCCGCGGCCCGCTGCTCGACGCCAGGGTCGACGAAGGCCGCGTCTACGACGGACACGGTGACCTGCTCGCCGACGACATCTTCGCCCTGCCGGACGGACCGCGGATCCTGGACTGCCTGGAGTTCAGCGAGCGTCTGCGCATCTGCGACGGGATCGCCGATGCCGCATTCCTCGCCATGGACCTCGAGCGGCTCGGCGCTCCGGCGGCTGCAAGGACGTTCCTCCACGCCTACGAGACTGCTGCCAACGACAACCCACCCGGATCGCTGGAAGACCTCTACCTCGCCTACCGCGCCCACATCCGCAGCAAGGTGTCCTGCATCCGCGCCCGCCAGGACCCGCAACCCGACGTCAGCACCCGGGCACGCGAACTCGCCGAGCTCGCCCTCGCGCATCTGCAGCGTGGACGCGTCCGACTCGTCCTGGTCGGCGGGCTTCCCGGGACCGGCAAGACCACCATCGCCGAAGGTCTTGCGGCCGGGGCCGGCTGGGTTCACCTGTCCTCCGACGTGACCCGCAAGCGCCTCGCCGGCATCGACGCCGACCAGCACCACGCCGACAGCTTCCGCACCGGCCTCTATGCACCCGACATGACGACGCGGACCTACAACGCCATGCTCACGGACGCGCGGACCGCGCTGACCATGGGTGAAAGCGTCGTGATGGACGCCTCCCTGGTCGACCGGCGATGGCGCGAACAGGCCCGCTCCCTCGCGCACAGCGCGTACGCCGACCTGGTCGAGCTCCAGTGCACGACGCCACCAGAAGTCTGCGCCGCCCGCATCCTGCAGCGGACGTCCACGGCCTCCGACGCGACCCCTTCGATCAGGCGCCAACTCGCCGTGGATGCCGATCCGTGGCCCGAAGCCACCATCATCAAGACCACCGCGTCGATCGAGGACACCCAACGGTCGGTGGCGGCGCTCGTCGGAGCCGGTCCGGACGTCCACGAAGGCCAGGAAGGCCACCTCCTGCAACCGCTTCGGCCAGCAGGGCGACCCGGACTCAGATGAACAGCAGCTGCGCTCCTGCTGTCTTGTCGATGAAGTCGGAGGCGCTGATGATGCCCTCGACGTCCTCGCGCAGGTCGGTCTCGCTCAGGTGGTTCATGTCCGCCGACAGCCGGCAGGCCCACAGGTGACCGCCAGCAGCGACGATCTGGTCGAGAAAGTCGGGCACCTCCGGCACGCCCACGTCGGCGATCTGCTTCTTCAGCATCTTGGTGGCGAGGGCGGTCATGCCAGGCATCGGGGCGAGCGCCTGCGGCATGTGCACGTCACCGATCGGCAGGTGCATCGCGGCATTGCCAGCCGGGCTGAACGCAAGGTCGTGCATCCGTGACTTCGTGATCATGTCGAAGCCCCAGAAGGTGAAGAACAACATCGTCTCGACGCCCTCACCAAGGGCTGCGTTTGCCAGGATGAGCCCCGGATAAGCCATGTCGAGATTTCCCTTGGAGCAGATGATCGCGAGCTTGCGCCCGCTGTTCTCGTCGTCGTCGAACGTCGGCACGATCGCCGTAGTGGTGTCGGTCATGGTCATGGTCGGATCTCCTCTCACACACAGCCGTGCGGCTTGGGCAGACCGGCGATGTAGGCCATCTTCTTCGCCGGCTTCTTCGGGAACAGCGCGAACTGCTCCTTGACAGCTACGCCGCCGACCGCGTGCACCCGACGGGTCGTCGCGGTATCGCCTTGACTCTGGTAGTCCTCGCGCAAGAAGCGGATGACCTTCCAGTGCTGCTCGCTCAGGTCGATGCCGATCTGGGCGGCGAGCACCTTAGCGAGGTCTTCGTCCCACTCGTCGTACTCGGTCAGGAAGCCCTCGTCGTCGACGTGGATCTGATGGCCTTGGAGCTCGGTAACGGGCATGGTGGTCTCCTTCAGGATTCGGGGTGCTTGCCGGCCATCGACATCAGGGCCGGCACTGGGAGCGGGCGGGCGGGGAGCAAGAGGTGCCAGTACGCCCAGCGGAAGCCGAGCTTGCCCCAGTGATTGGCGTAGCTCTCCTCAAGCAGGGTGAACGGACCGATGCCCGGTACCGGGTACTTGCCGGGCAGCGGCTCGGTGTCGTAGTTGAAGTCGATCAGCAGGCCCTTGCCGTGCCCTGCCACGATGAAGCAGTTGGCGTGCCCGTCGAACAGGTGCGTCATCGGCCGGCCCTCGACAAGATCGACGAAGTTCTCGGCGAACAGCTCGACCGAGAAATGCGCGACCGAGCCGGCCTTGGA
>JANLPD010000655.1:0-3305 GCA_031367045.1 Frankiales bacterium
TCGGCGACGACGACACCGAGGCGACGGTCTACGGCGGGACCGGGCGATGACGGGGCTGCGCGTCGGTGTCGTCGGCGCCACCGGCCAGGTCGGCGCCGTGATGCGTCGCCTGCTCGTCGAGCGCGACTTCCCGCTGGCGCAGATCCGCTTCTTCGCCAGCGCCCGCTCCGCCGGATCGACGCTGCCGTGGAAGGGCGGCGAGGTTCTCGTCGAAGACGCGAGCAGCGCTGACGTCCGCGGCCTGGACATTGCGTTGTTCTCGGCCGGCGGCTCGACGTCGCGCGCACTCGCTATGACGTACGCCGCCGCCGGCGCCCTCGTCATCGACAACTCAAGCGCCTGGCGCATGGACCCTGACGTGCCGCTCATCGTCAGCGAGGTCAACCCGGAGGCCCTTGCGGCCGCCCGCAAGGGCATCGTCGCCAACCCCAACTGCACGACGATGGCCGCGATGCCGGTGCTCAAGCCCCTGCACGATGAGGCGGGACTGACCCGCCTCATCGCGAGCACCTATCAGGCGGTGAGCGGCAGCGGGCTGGCCGGTGTCGAGGAGCTGGACAGTCAGATCCGGGCAGTCGCCGACAAGGCCACCGAGCTGGTGCACGATGGCTCGTCGCTGGCGTTCCCGGAGCCGCGGTGCTACGTCCGGCCCATCGGGTTCAACGTCCTGCCGATGGCTGGCTCGCTCGTGGACGACGGGTCATTCGAAACCGATGAGGAGCAGAAGCTCCGCAATGAGAGTCGCAAGATCCTGGGCATCCCGGACCTCCGCGTCTCCGGCACCTGTGTGCGCGTACCCGTCTTCACCGGGCACTCGCTGTCGCTGCTCGCCGAGTTCGGCCGCCCGCTCTCGGTGGCCCGCGCGACCGAGCTCCTTGCTTCGGCCCCGGGCGTCGCGCTCTCCGACGTGCCGACCCCGCTCCAGGCTGCGGGACAGGACCCGTCGTACGTCGGTCGGCTGAGGCAGGACGGCGAGCGGGCGATTGCGTTGTTCGTCTCGAACGACAACCTGCGCAAGGGCGCGGCGCTCAACGCCATCCAGATCGCGGAACTCGTCGCGCGGCGGCGATGACCCGGTGAGCGACGTCCCCTTCGACCAGCACAGGGACGGGCACCTGGACCAGCCGACGCAAGCCGTCCCGATTCGGCCCGTCCCGACCCGACCCGCCGACTTGGTGGGCGACCGCTACCGGCTCGAGGAACTGGTCGGACGCGGAGGCACCGCGGAGGTCTGGGCCGCGACCGATATCGCTCTGGAGCGGCGGGTCGCCGTCAAGCTGGTCACCGCTTCCGGCGGCGAGGACTCGGCCCGCGTAGCAGGGGAGGCCCGGCTGCTCGCCCGCCTCAACCACCCGGGTCTGGTCCCCGTGTTCGACGCCGGCACCGACGATGCCGGTCGCCCGTGGGTAGTGATGGAGTTCGTCGACGGCGAGACCCTCGCCGAGGTCGTACGCCGGGGTCCGGTGCCCGTGCACGACGTCGCCGCGATGGGCCGTGCCCTCGCTGAGGCGCTGCAGCACGTGCACGAGGAGCGGCTCGTGCACCGTGACGTAAAGCCGGCCAACGTGCTCGTCGGCCGCGACGGGCGCGTGCGGCTGACCGACTTCGGCATCGCCAGGCTGGTTGATGCTGCCAAGGTCACCGCGACCGGCTTCACTGTCGGCACCGCGTCCTACCTTTCCCCGGAGCAGGTCACCGGTGCCGCGGTCGGCCCGCCGTCCGACGTCTACTCCCTTGGCTTGGTGCTGATTGAGTGCCTGACCGGCGAGCGGGAGTACTCCGGCAGCGCGGTCGAGGCGGCGATGGCGCGACTGCACCGCCAGGCACGGGTGCCAAGCGGGCTTCCAGGCGGCCTGTCCGCGCTGCTCCTGGCGATGACTGCGCTGGAGGCCGAGCGACGGCCGACCGCCCCGAAGGTCGCCCGCGACCTCGCGGCGGTGGCTTCCGGCGGGCAGGCCACCACCACCACCACCACCACCACCACCACCATCGGTGCCCCACCGCGCGGCGCGGCGGACCGGACCGAAGTCCTGGACCGCACGTCGCTCCTGCCACCGGTGCGGACGGCGCCGGCCATGCCCCCGGTGCCGGCAGGACGGTCTCGCGGCAAGGTAGCCCTCGCCCTGCTCGGCGTCGTCGCGCTGCTTGTCCTAGGGGCAGTGCTGCTTTTGCCCCGCGCCGCCGACCCGACCGGCCCGCCGGCCAAGGTCGACCCGAGCATCCCGGCGCAGTTGCGCGACGACGTGCAGAAGCTCCAGGACGAGGTCGTCAGGTGAGGACCCGGGCGCTCGGGGTCGCGGTCCTGCTGGCCCTCACCATCGCGCTGTCCGGCTGCGCCTCGCAGACGCCCAAAGGACGCCTCTTCGCGCGGCTGAGCGACGTGACGCAGGCCGCCAACGCCAAGGATGCCCCGGCGATCCGCACCGCGGTCGGACGGTTTGTCCAGGAGGTCACCGTCCAGGGCAACGCGGGCGACCTCACCGTCACCAAGGTGTCCGAGCTCAAGGTCCTCGCGGCCAAGGTGCTCGCCGATGCAGACCTCGTCGACCAGGCGAAGGTGGACGCGAAGAACAACGCTGCGGCAGCCGCCAGCGCGAGTGCTGCTGCCGCTGCTGCCAGCGCCAGTGCTGCTGCTTCGGCGTCCGCAGCCGCAGCCGCCTCAGCAGCGGCCTCAGCGTCCGCAGCCGCCTCCGCATCTGCTGCGGCCGCCAGCGCGAGCCCCACGGCGAGACCGACTCGCTCTCCCACGCCGTCCCCGTCGCCGAGCCCGACGCCTGCCGTCCTCCCGACGCCCGGGGCCGGCGGCGGACCCCCCCGCTAAGGACCCCCACGGGCTTGCGTCCGCTGGTGCCGGGCGTGGGTGTGTCCCCTTGAGCGGACGCAAGCCATGGGGGGTGCTGGGTTGGGAGTCAGCCTGGGGCGGGCAGGCCGAGCTCCCTGGCTACGAACTCCAGCTCTGCCCTCATCTGACGCACCCGCTCGTCGACGACCAGCGAGCCGTGGCCGGCGTCGAAGCGGTAGACCTCGTGCGACGTGCCGAGCGCGTCCAGTGCGGCGAGGTAATTCTCGATCTGCCTGATCGGGCAGCGCGGGTCGTTGGCACCGGCCAGGACAAGCAGTGGCGCCTGCACAGCGTCGACGTACGTCAGGGGAGAGGATCGCTCGTAGACCTCCGGAATCCGGTCCGGCGAGCCGCCGAACAGCGAGCGGTCGAAGGCCTTGAGCGGCTCCATCTCGTCCTCGTAGGCCGCGACGTAGTCCGCGACCGGGACGGCGGCGACGCCAAGGGCCCAGGAGGTCGGCTG
>JANLPD010000475.1:0-1620 GCA_031367045.1 Frankiales bacterium
TCGCTGCCGGTCCCGAGGAAGCGGGGCTCGTACGACCGGGTCGATGCGCTGGCCAGCACCCAGATGCACGGGAGGGCGATCGTCGCGACCCGGTAGGAGTTGGCTGAGCCCGCACCGAACCGGGCCAACAGGGCGACGCTCGCCCCAATGCCGGCAGCAAGCAGATCCATGACGACCAGCCTGCGGACCAGCTCGCTCTGCCACGACATCCGACGCGGCCGACTCGTGACTGGCACGTCCAACGCGAGGCTATCGACGTCGCGGGTCAAGAGACGCCGTTTGGCCGCGTGCACCTCGCTCACTGACACCTCCCTCCCTCCGGCGCCTGCGCGCATCGACACGCCCCACCCCGCAGTCGGCAGAAGGTCGTATCGCCCATAGAACCGTCTGGGCGACGGGACGCGACGAACCAGACACTTGAGGCGGAATCGGTACCACGCACTCCATCAGGATGGCGGTGCGCGACCTCACTGTCTCACTCTGTGAGGTTCCCGACTCGGTGTATGCCAAGATCCTTCGTGACGTACGCCACTGCTGGCTGCGATGCGGCTGGCTTCACCCCGAGGGACGATTGCGTTGGGGTGGGCCCACCACTACCGTGTGACGTGCTGTGACATGTTGAGCAGTGTTGACGCAGGTGAAAGGTGCGGCCGTGAGCGATTCCCAGCCCCAGAGCGCCCCCGTGACAACGGTCTCTCGACGCGATGCCCTGAAGCGCGGCGCGCTCACCGGGGGGACGCTGCTCTGGCTGACCCCCACCGTGTCGAGCGTGCTGCTGCGCGCCTCGGCGGCTGAGGCGACCAGCCCGAAACCGGGTGGCGGTGGAGGACATCTCGCACCGCTTCCGCACCCGCCGACTGGGCTGCCGTCCCACGGCTGCTTCGTCCTCCGGGACGCAAGCGGTCTCTACGCCTACCAGATCACAGCGTCCGGCACTGGTGTTGCGCTGAGCGCCCCGGGCCTGGGCAACGACATCCGGTGGCTGCAGACCCACGGGTATGCCGGCCAGAAGTTCATCCGCTCGGGCCCGGTCTGGACCAAGAAGAAGTCACTCGTCAAGGTCGGTCAAATCCGCTACCCAGGCACAGCCGTGACCGTCCTGTGCCTGTCGGCGTGGCCGAATGTCCTGCAGGGTGCCTGGACCTGGGACGGAAGCTTCCAGAAGGACGCCGACCACGACATGATGCGGGCTGCCGTGCTCACGGCTGGGAAGTACTACTTCTTCAAGTGACCGGGCCCGTTCGGGGTCGTCACCGACACGCCGCTCAGCAGTAGCCGGTCAGCGAAGCCTGTGTCCGCCCACCCAGGCGGCGGCCGGTCAGGCCCCTGCTCATCCGGCAAACGCCGCTACGCCGACCGGCTCGCCGCCCTGATCGTGCTCGCGGACACCCAGCGCTACGGGAGCGGGAGCAGGGCGGAACGACGTGTCTACCGCTGCCCGCTGTGCCGTGGTTGGCATCTCACGAGCCGGGCGGACTACACCCCGCCCCACCTCGGAGAGGTGCGGCCGGCCCGCGACATTCTCCGCGGACGGGGTCGCTACGATGACGCGGGCCGCACGGCTCCAGAGCCTGTGTCCGATCCGATGGCGACAACCGGTGACGGCAAGGGCGAGCCGGC
>JANLPD010000008.1:0-2191 GCA_031367045.1 Frankiales bacterium
GACCTCCGGCTGCGCGGACTGCGCCACAGGACTCCCTTTCCTTGTTCTCCACCTGAACACGTGACATTCGGGTCTGGCCTGGCCAGTTGCTCAGCCAGTCTCGAGCGCGGCCAGGGCAGCCGCGACGAGCACCCGCACCCCGACCCCGATAGCAGCCTCGTCCACGTCAAAGGCTCCTTGGTGCAGGTCGAACGGGTGCTCGAGGCCGGGCGGCCGCACCCCGAGCCGGGCCATCGCACCCTGCACATGGTCGAGATACCAGCCGAAGTCCTCGCCGCCGAGCGACTGCAGCGTCGGCAGCACGGCGCCCGCGCCCAGCGCAGTGATCGAGGCGGCCGTCAGCAGGGCAGTGGCAGCCGGGTCGTTGACGACGGGCGGGACGCCGCGGTCGTAGGTCACCGTCGCCCGTGCGCCATAGGGAGCGGCGAGGCCGTCGACGATGCGCGTAATGAGCTCAGGGGCACTGTGCCAGGCGGTCTTGTCGAGCACCCGCAGTGTCCCGCGCAGCACGCCCTCGCGCGGGATCGCGTTGCGCGCGACCCCCGCGGAGACGTGGCCCCACACGACGCACATCCCGGCCCGCGGGTCGACAAGCCGCGAGAGAGCGGCCGGGACGCCGGTCGCGACGGTGGCCAGCACGTGTACGAGATCGACGGTGTTGTGCGGCCGCGAGGTGTGGCCGCCCGGGCCGGTGAGGACGACCTCGATGGCATCCGCCGCGGCCGTGATCGGGCCCGACTTCAGACCGACCCGGCCGACCTCGAGGGCCGGGTCGCAGTGCAGCCCGAAGATGGCGTTGGCACCGTCGAGGTGGCCTTCGGTGATCACGTCGAGCGCCCCGCCGGGCATCAGCTCCTCGGCCGGCTGGAAGATCAGCCGCACCCGGCCGGGCAGGTCCAGTCCAGCCAGCACCAGCCCGGCGCCGAGCACGACGGCGCTGTGGACGTCGTGACCACAGGCGTGGCAGACGCCCGGCACCTGCGAGCGATACGGGACGTGCTTCTCGTCTGCCAGCGGCAGTGCGTCGATGTCGGCGCGGAGCAGGACGAGAGGGCCGGCACCAGAGCCGACGTCGCAGACGAGCCCGGTGCCCGTGGCCAGCACCTTGGGGGCCAACCCCGCCTCCTGGAGCCGCGTGCAGAGCAGCGCCGTCGTCTTGTACTCCGCCCTCCCGAGCTCAGGCCGCGCGTGCAGCGCGCGTCGTACGGCGACGAGGTCTGCCTCGTGGTCCGCGAGCCACACCTGCGCCGGGCTGGTCACGGTGCGGCGCCGGCGACCGGCTCACCGGGACGCGGCACGACGGCCAGGACGTCCGGTCGCCCGCTCGCGAACTCCGCGAGGAGACTGTCGACCACGGCGGTCAGGTCGCCGCCGCTGGCGGCCGCGACAGCGCGCTGGCGCTGGTAGGACGCACCGTGCTCCAGCACCTCGAGCACATGGGACAACTCCTCGCTGCAGCCGAGCCGGTCGGCTGTCGGCGCGAGCTCGTGCACGAGGTCGGCGAGCGCGACCCGAAGGGGGATCGTCTTGCTGTCCTCGTCCATGATCACCTCGGCGTCCAGCCCGTAGCGCGCGGCGCGCCACTTGTTCTCCTTGACCACCCAGCCCTTGGCCATGGGCAACGTGTAGCCCTTGTCAATCTGCCGGTCGAAGCTCTCCACCAGGCACTGAGACAGCGCGGCGACCATCCCGACCTCGCGCAGCGTCGGCAGGCCGTCGCAGATGCGCAGCTCGACCGTGCCGTAGTTCGGGTGCGGGCGGATGTCCCACCAGACCTCTTTGATGGAGCCGATCGTCCCGGTGGAGATCAGCGTCTCCATGTACTCCTCGAACGCAGGCCAGCCCGACAGCTGGTAGGGCAGGCCGGCGGTCGGCAGGCCCTCGAAGACCTTCGAGCGCGCCGACGCCAGGCCGGTGTCGGCACCGACCCAGTAGGGCGAGGACGCCGACAGGGCGAGGAAGTGCGGGATATAGGACGTCAGCGCGTTGACGATCGGGATGGCTTTGTCGACCGACCGCAACCCCACATGCACGTGTACGCCGAAGATCTGCAGCCGGCGCGCCAACCACTGCATGTCCACGATGAGCTTCTCGTAGCGCGGGCTCGGGCTGATCTGCTGGGTCGTCCAGTCCGTCACGGGGTGGGTGCCCGCGCACATCATCGCCAGGCCCCGGGCCGCCAGCAGCGGAC
>JANLPD010000023.1:0-2623 GCA_031367045.1 Frankiales bacterium
CTGGCTACGACAAGCGGCTGCACCCTGACCGCACCGGCGTGGCTCGGGGTCGGCGTGCTCGCGTGGGAGTCCTGCCCGACCGGCGTGCGGGCCGTCAGGTTCGCGTCGCCGGCGTACAGCAGGGAGGCACCGGGGCCGGTCGTGGCAACGCAGGTCGCAACCACGTCGGTCGTCGACGATCTGGTCCTGGTGGGCCTGCCAGCAGGCGCCGTCGCGCGCTACGCCGACGGACAGCTGCAACAGGTCCCCTGTAGCGCGTGCGCCTTCCCATCCTGGTGATCGGAGATCAGAAACGGCCTAGGCTCGACAGGTGACAGTGGTCGACAACGTCCTCACCTCGGTACCCACCTGGGTCACCTACCTCGCCGTGTTCCTGTTGCCTTTCCTGGAAGCGTCGGTGTTCCTCGGCTTCGTCGTCCCCGGCGAGACCGCCCTTGTCCTCGGCGGGGTGCTCGCAGCGCAGGGCCGGGCGCAGATCTCCTTGCTGATGGTGCTCGGGGTCACCGGCGCCATCCTCGGCGACGCGGTGGGCTACGCCGTCGGGCGCCGCTTCGGGCCGGCGCTGCAGCGTTCGCGCCTCGGCAGGGTCGTCGGGGACCAGCGCTGGCGGACCACCGAGGACTTCCTGCGACGGCGGGGCGGCCCCGCGGTCTTCCTCGGCCGCTTCACCGCACTGCTCAGGGCCCTCGTGCCGTCCGCAGCCGGGATGGCGGGCCTGCCCTATAAGACGTTCGCGCTCTGGAACGCCATCGGGGGCGGGCTTTGGGCCGTCAGCTTCGTGTTCGTCGGCTTCATCGCCGGCGAGTCCTACAAAAAGGTCGAGCAGTATCTCGGCCGCGGCGCGCTCGTGCTGACCGCCGTGCTCGTCGTAGGGCTGTTCGTCGCGCACCGGGTGCGGCGCGGACGGCACGAGGGCGCGGCAAAGCAGTCCAGCTAGCCCGCTCGTCGGTGCGTCAGGCCCAGCGGCCGGACCGCGCGCTGACCACAGCCGTCGCAACGGCTCCGGCCGTCGAGGTGCGCAGCACCGACGGCCCCAGGCGCACCACGGTGGCCGGCTCGAAGACCCCGAGCTCCAGGTCGCTGAAGCCGCCCTCCGGACCCACTACGACCACCACATCACCGTCCGCCGGCAGGTCGATCCCAGCCAGCGACGTCTCAGCCGACTCGTGCAGGACCAGTCCCAGCGCTGCGGCGCGGAGCAGGGCGGTGACCTCGGCCGTGGTGGCGACGGCCGTCACCTCGGGGTGGCGGGCCCGGCGCGACTGCTTGCCGGCCTCCCGGGCTGTCGAACGCCAGCGGGCCAGCGCCTTCTCGCCGCGCTCACCCTCCCAACGGACCACAGAGCGGCTGGCCGACCAGGGCACCACCACGTCGACGCCGACCTCGGTCGCCAGCTCGACCGCGAGCTCGCCGCGGTCGCCCTTGGCCAGCGCCTGGACGAGGACCACGCGCAGTGCGGGCAGTGGCTCCGTCGTACGCGCCAGGACGTCGCAGGTTATGCGGTCCTTGCCGACGGCGCAGACCACGCAGGTGGCACGAGTGCCCTGGCCGTCCACCAGGTCGACCGCCTCACCTACCCGCAGCCGGCGCACGGTGGCCGCATGGCGACCCTCCGGTCCAGTGAGATCGACCCGGTCGGGGGCGAGGTCGTCCGCGAGAAAGACCGGGTTGCTCATCCTGGCGAGCTCACGTGCCTACTCGAACGCGTCGCGGAGCTTGCCGAACAAGCCCTTGCCACCGCTCCTGGCCGGCGCCCCCGGCCGCTCCTCGCGGCGCAGCGTGGCCAGCTCGCGCAGCAGCCTCTCCTGCTCGCTGTCCAGCTTTGTCGGCACTTTCACGCGCAGGTGCACGTGCAGGTCACCGCGCCCGGTACCCCGAAGGTGCGGCACGCCGCGGGCCCGCAGCGTGTGGACCTCGTCGGGCTGGGTGCCCGCGTGCAGGTCAAGGGTCTCCTCGCCGTCGAGCGTCTCGAGCGGGAGCGAGCAGCCGAGCGCCGCCGCCGTCATCGGCAGGTCGACCGTGCAGTGGAGGTCGTCGCCGTCGCGGGTGAAGACGGCGTGCCGCTTCTCGTGCACCTCGACGTAGAGGTCGCCGCTGGGGCCGCCGCCTGCACCCACCTCTCCCTCACCGGTGAGGCGGATCCGCATGCCGTCCTCGACGCCAGCCGGGACCTTGACGGTGAGGGTGCGGCGGGCGCGCACCCGGCCGTCGCCGGCGCACTCGCTGCAGGGGTGAACGATGACCTGGCCGGTGCCGGCGCAGCGCGGGCAGGTGCGGGTCGTCATGACCTGCCCCAGGAAGGACCGCTGCACCTGCTGGACCTCGCCGCGTCCCCGGCACGTCTCGCAGGTGGAGGGGTGGGTGCCCGGGGCGGTGCCCTCCCCCGTACAGGTCGGGCAGACGACCGCGGTCTCGAGCGTGAGCTCACGGTTGGCTCCGAACGCTGTCTCGGAGAGCTCGCAGTCGATCCGGATGAGGGCGTCGGCGCCCTGGCGGCTTCGGCTGCGCGGGCCGCGCGCCTGCCCACCGCCGAAGAACGCGTCCATGATGTCGCCGATGCCGCCGAAGCCCTGCGCGAACGGATCCCCGGCGCTGCCGGGGCCGGACTGCAGCGGGTCGCCGC
>JANLPD010000063.1:0-5333 GCA_031367045.1 Frankiales bacterium
CACCGGTCGCACGGCTGGCCCTCCCGCCCGTAGGCGTGCAGCGAGCGCTCGAAGAGCCCGGACACCCCGTCGGTCGATACGTAGAGCGCGTCAAAGCTGGTACCCCCCTGGACCAGCGACTCGCTGAGCACATCGCGCACATGGGCGAGCAGCCGTCGCGCCGCCGGCTTGGTCAACAGCTCGGTCGGACGGCCACCATGCAGCTCGGCCCGCCACAGCGCCTCGTCGGCGTAGATGTTGCCGATGCCGCTGACCAGCGTCTGGTCCAGCAGGGCCCGCTTGACGCTGGTCCGCCGGCGCAGCAGCGCAGCGACGAATCCCTCGTCGTCGAACTCCGGGTCCAGCGGGTCCCGCGCGATATGGTCGATGGTCGAGGGCAGCGCCGCCCCGCCCGCCACGACGAGCAGGCCGCCGAAGGTCCGCTGGTCGATGAACCGTAGCTCTCGGCCGCCGTCGGTGAAACTGAAGCGCACCCGCAGGTGGACCTCGTCGGGCTTGTCGTACGGGACGACTAGCAGCTGCCCGCTCATCCCCAGGTGGCCGGTCAGCGCGTCCCCGGAGTCGAGCGGGAGCCAGAGGTACTTTCCCCTGCGCCGGGCCGCGAGGACCGTCCGCCCCTGCAGCAGGGCGCAGAAGTCACGCGCGCCGGCCACGTGGCGGCGGACCGCACGCGGGTGCGACACGACGACCTGGTCGACCGTCCGGCCGACCACGCCGTGCTCGAGGCCCTGCCGGACGACCTCGACCTCAGGGAGCTCAGGCACCGGCTGTACTGGCAGGGGCCGGTTCAGGGCCGGCCGACAGGGACCGCCAGGCGGCCTCGGCGGCGTGCTGCTCCGCCTCCTTCTTGCTGCTACCGACGCCGTGGCCGTGGGCTTGCCCGGCGACGACTGCGGTGGCCTTGAAGAACTTCAGATGGTCCGGCCCGCTGTTCGTCACGTGGTACTCCGGCACGCCCATCGCGCTGGATGCCGTCAGCTCCTGCAGGCTGGTCTTCCAGTCGAGCGCCGCGCCGATGGCTGCGGCCGCCTCCATGACAGGGTCGAACAACCGGTGCACGACCGTGCTCGCGCCGGCCAGACCGCGCTCCAGGAAGACCGCGCCAAGCAACGCTTCGGTCGTGTCAGCCAGGATCGAGGCCTTATCGGGCCCGCCGGTGGCCAGCTCACCCTTGCCCAGCCGCAGCCAGCGGCCAAGACCGATGCCGCGGGCCACCTCCGCGAGGGCCCTGGTGTTGACGACACTGGCCCGCAGCTTGGCCAATTGTCCCTCGGGCAGGTCGGGGTGCGCGGCGTAGAGCGCGTCGGTAACCACCAGCCCGAGAACGGCGTCGCCGAGGAACTCCAGCCGCTCGTTGTTGGGCAGGCCGCCGTGCTCATAGGCGTAGGAGCGATGGGTCAGCGCGCGCTCCATCAGACCGCGCTCCAGCCCGATCCCCAGCGCGGCTTCGAGCACGGCGTACGACGCGGCGCCGGAGGCGCCGGCCGCGGCCGGGCCGAGCGGAGCAGCCGGCCTCACAGGCGGGCCAGGGCGTAGTCGACCGCGGCGCCTACGGTGCGGAGCCCGTCCAGGTCCTCGTCCGCGATGTGGAACCCGGGCCGGGCCTGCGGCGCCAGCTCTTCCTCGACGATCTCCACGACCTCAACGAGGGCGAGCGAGTCGGCAGCGAGGTCTGACTTGAACGACGTGTCACGAGTGACCGAGGACGGCTCGACCTCCAGCACGCGGACGACGGCTCGGCGCACGACCTCCAGCACCTGGTCGGCGGTCAGAGCCATGAGCCCACGTCTGCCTCGGGTTCCAGTGGTCCTACCACCCCTGCCGGCTCGATCAGGACGGGGCGTCGCTGCTGCACGAGGTCGACGAGCGCCGACCCCACCTTCTCGACCAGGCCCTCCCGCACGGCCTGGTCCGCCACCGCAACGCAGCTGGCGACGGCCCGTGCAGAGGCGGCGCCGTGGCCGACGACGACGACCCCGTTGACCCCGAGCAGCACGGCGCCGCCGAGCAGGTCCGGCAGGAGAGGCGCGATGGCCGCGGCCATGACCGGTAGCAGGTCCTGGGACGCCGCCTCGCGCTCCGGCGTGGAGGTCATGGCTGCCAGCAGGACAGCGGTCAACATCGAGGCCGCGCCCTCGAGCCCCTTGAGCAGGACGTTGCCGGTGAAGCCATCGGTGACCACGACGTCGGCCCTTCCCCCGAGCGGCACATCGCGGCCCTCGACATTGCCCACGAAGTCGATGGGGAGCGCGGCTAGCACGTCGAACGCCTCCTTGCGGATCGCGTCGCCCTTGCCCGCTTCCGCACCGATGCTGAGCAGCCCGACCCGCGGGCGGTCCAGCCCGAGCCGCACGGTCGCGAAGGCGACGCCGGCGAGGGCGAACTGCACCAGGAGGTCAACGCTGCCCTCCGGGTTGGCGCCGGCGTCCAGCAGCACGACGGGCGCGGCCAGCGCAGGGATGACGACCGCCAGCGGCGGACGGCTCACACCGCGCAGCCGCCCAAGCGTGAACAGGCCGGCGGCAAGCGCACCGCCGGTAGACCCGACGGTGACAACAGCATCCGCCTCGCCGTCGCGCACGAGCCGCGAGGCGACCCGGACGGTGGCATCACGCTTGGCGCGGATGGCCCTGGCCGGGTCCTCGTCCATCGCCACGACCTGGGTCGCATGGACCAGTCGGAAGCGGCCGGCAGCTCCGCGGTCGGCGAGCAGCCGTTCCGCCACCTCGACCGGACCCACCAGGACGATCTCCACCCCAGGCTGCTCGTCGGCGGCAAGCAGCGCACCGTCGACCACGCACGCGGGCGCGTCGTCACCCCCCAACAGGTCAAGGGCGATCCGGCTCACGCGGGGAGCTTGACCCGTGTCAGACGGCGATGACGGTGCGCTTGTTGTACCGCCCGCACTCGGGGCACACGGTGTGCGGCAACTTCGTGTGGCCCCGGTCGCAGGTGACCAGCGTGGGGGCGCTGGTCTTCCACTGCGCGCGGCGCGAGCGAGTGTTGCTGCGCGACATCTTGCGCTTCGGGACGGCCATCGCTAGTTCTCCTGGTGCTTGTCGGCGTGCGGGTCGGTCATGAGCAGGTCTTGCAGGGCCGACCATCGAGGGTCGGCACTCCCGTGACCGTGGTCCGGGGGCAGGTCGTCAAGGCGCTCTCCGCACTCGACGCACAGCCCCCGGCAGTCGGGCGTGCACAACGGCGTGAGCGGCAGTGCAAGCAGCACCGCGTCACGCAGCACAGGCTCGAGGTCGAGAAAGACGCCCTCCATCTGCGCTGTCTCTTCCTCCTCCACCTCGCTGGTCTCGTAGGCGAACAGCTCCTGCAGTCGGACCGACAACACATCGGTGACCGGCTCCAGGCAGCGTCCGCACTCCCCGACGAGCGAAGCGGTGGCGGTGCCGCTGACCAGCACACCTTCCATGACCGACTCGAGCCTGAGATCCAGGTCGACGTCGGCCCCGGCAGGTACGCCGATCAACTCGAGGCCGAGGCCCTCGGGCGCGGGGACGGGGAGCTTCAGCGTGCGCATCGACCCCGCGCGGCGGCCCAGCTCTCGGGTATCGAGCACGAGGGGCTTGCGGGGGTCGAGGCGGTACTGGTGCTTCCTGTCCACGGGCATGGGGTCCTCGATCTCGTCTGAGACCGTCGACAAGCCTAGCTGACGGCCAGGGCCGGGTCGACCGGGCCGGCGTGGGGAACGTTGGCCGGCGCCCGTCGGTGCGGGGTCAGCCCGGTAGCGGCAGCTCGTCCGGGTCCTCGGCGGGCTCACGAAGAGCGTCCAGTTCATGGCGACCGGCCAACTTGCTGCGTCCCCGCTCGACGGCCGAAAGCGTCTTTCCGAGCACCACCTCGAAGTTGGCGAGCTTACCGTCGACGTAGTCCTCGACCTCGACCCGCATGGAGTCGGCACTCGTGCGGGCCTCGTCCTGGATCCGGGCCGCCTCGGCCTCGGCCTCCTGTATGACGACCACCTGCGACAACATCACCGCGCGGTCCTGCACTGCCTGTTCGATGATCCGGGCCGCCTCGGCGCGGCCCTCCTCGACGACACCGGCCCGGTCGTCGAGGACATCCTTTGCCTTCTCGAGCGACTTCGGGAGCAGCAGCCTGAGCTCGTTGATGAGCCGGAGCAGCTCGGTCCGGTTGACCACGCACGAAGCGGACAGAGGCATCGAGCGGGCATCCTCGACGAGGCTGGTGATCTGCTCGAGCTTGTCGATGACGGCGTCCACGTCGACGGTCCTCCGGTGGTCGCTGGGGTAGGGCGGGCTGTCGCGGACCGGTCGCCAGCCCCTGAGGCGCTAGGTCCTGAGGCGCTAGGTCCGGAAGCGCTAGGTCCTGAGGCGCTCGACGAGCTCCCGGTGCACGGCCTCCGGCACCAGGCCGGAGACGTCCCCACCGTACGTCGCGACCTCTTTGACGAGGCTGGACGACAGGAACGAGTACAGCGGGTTGGTCGGCATGAACAGCGTCTCCACACCGGCCAGGCCGTGGTTCATCTGCGCCATCTGGAGCTCGTAGTCGAAGTCGCTGACCGCACGAAGACCCTTGACGATGACCGGGATGCCCTGGTCCTTGCAGTAGTCGACAACGAGGCCATAGAAGCTGTCGACGACCACGTTGCCGTAGGGTTCGACAACCTCGCGCAGGTTCTCCATCCGCTCCTCCACCGTGAACAGCGAGGACTTCTTCTTGTTGATCAGCACCGCCACGACGACCTGGTCGTAGAGGGCGCTGGCCCGTTCGACGACGTCGAGATGGCCCAGGGTCATCGGGTCGAAGGACCCAGGGCAGACGGCCCGGTTCATGGTCGGAGAGCGTAGCGGAGCACTGCTGCGCCGTACCGCCTGTCCCGTAGGTGCTCGAGGCCTGCCGGCCAGCCGAGCTCTGGTCCGCGGGCCCGTCGCTCGACCACGACGACCGCACCCGGCGCCAGCCAGGGGAGCAGCGCGGACAGCGCGGGCGCGACGTCGTCGTCGTACGGCGGGTCGAGGACGGCAAGGTCAAAGCCCTGGCTGTACGCCGGTGCCGGCGGCTCGTCGAGGAAGCGCTCCACGGGGCTGTCGACCACCACGACGCCAGGCAGCCCGAGGGTGTCCGCATTCGAGCGCAGCGCGGCGACGGCGCGCGGGTCGGAGTCGACGAGGACAGCGAGCACCGCCCCTCGCGAGAGCGCCTCGAGGCCCAGCGCACCGGAGCCGGCGTAGAGGTCCAGGACGCGGGCGCCCTCGAGGTCGAGCAGGGACTGCAGGCTCGAGAACATGCCCTCGCGGGCCCGCTCGGAGGTCGGTCGGGTCCCCTCGCCGGCTGGCACGACGAGCCGCCGACCG
>JANLPD010000090.1:0-3093 GCA_031367045.1 Frankiales bacterium
CCCCATCAGCGCGGCTGCCCTGCGTGGCGCCGTTGACCTGTCCGCACTCAGCCAGCCGACGCCCGCGGCCGGCGCAGCTGGAGGCGACGGACTCGTGATCGAGGGCACCGACGGCGGCTTCCAGGCCATTGTAAGCGGCACTCAGAATGTCCCCGCAGTCGTGGTTCTCTGGTCGCAACGCCTACCGGCTTCGGCGGACTTTGTCGATGTTCTCGCCACAGTGGCGGCGTCATACGAAGGGCGCTTCCAGGTCGTGTCGGTCAACGTCGACGCCAACCCTGGTCTTTTGCAGGCCTTCCAGGTCCAGTCAGTGCCCATGACGCTGGGGCTGGTGGCGGGTCAGCCGGTGCCGCTGTTCGTGGGCGTGCAGTCGGCCGAGCAGGTGCGACCGTACGTCGACGAGCTGCTCAAGCTTGCCACCGAGCACGGCGCGACCGGAAGGGTCGCGCTCACGGCGGCCAGTGAGGCGGATGTCGAGCCGGAGCTGTCACCGTTGCACCAAGAGGCGTTCGACGCGATCGAGCGGGACGACCTGGACGCCGCGTCCGCTGCCTATGCCGAGGCATTGACGCAGAACCCCGCTGATGGGGATGCCACCGCCGGGCTGGCCCACGTCAAGCTCATGCAGCGCACGGCTGGGGTCGACCCGCAGGCTGCTCGCGCGGCGGCGGCGCAGTCCTCCACCGACATCGCTGCCCAGATGCTGGTGGCCGACCTGGATGTCCTTGGTGGCCACGTGGAGGACGCCTTCGTACGGCTGATCGACACGGTTCGCGCGACCGAGGGCGAGGAGCGCAACACGGTGCGCGAGCACCTGATCGAGCTGTTCGCGGTTGTCGGCGCGCATGACGAGCGGGTTCAGAAGGCCCGTCGAGCGCTTATGAGCGCCCTGTTCTGAGCACCGCTGTCATATCCGGAGGCTGGGCTGGCGGGCCGACGCGGGTTCTCATCTTCGGCTGACCGCGGTGTCCCGACGTTAGAGTCCAACCATGACGCAACCACCCCTGATGGCTCAGCCCTCCGAGGCCGGGCGAGCGCGATTTGACGCACTCGTCGACGAGCTCAAGAACGAGCTGGACATTGTCGGCGCCTCCATGTTCGGCATGCCATCCATGAAGCGCCGGGGAGGCAAGGCGTTCGCGGGTCTCTACGGCGAGGACTTGGTGTTCAAGCTCGAGGGCGAGGCGCACGCAACGGCCGTGGCGCTGGAGGGCTCGCATCTGTTCGAGCCCATGGCGGGTCGACCCATGAAGGCTTGGGTGCAGGTTCCGCCGACCCACGAGACCCAGTGGGCGGATCTGGCTCGCAAGGCCGAAGCCGGCCTCGGCGTCTGAACCGGACACAGCCCATGCCTGAGTTCAAGCAGATCACCAAGGTGAGGGATCTGGGTGTGTGACGGGACGGCACCGTCCTGAATTTGCTTGTCCTGCAATGAAATTCATTGTGGATAAGCCTTCCGGCTGTCGGTCGGGTCGCGTATACTAGAACACATGATCGACAAGTTCGCCCAGGCCCTCACGCTGATGCGTGAGGCCTTCACGGACGCCCAAGCCGGGGCGACGTCGATGCCCTGCGTGGACCTTGCCGCGGAGGTGGATGGCGCGCAGATGGTCATCAACGCGGCGTCGGCGGTGCAGGCGATCCGGGTGGCGCAGTACGCAGGTCGCGACGCGGAACAAGACGATTCTGGGGCGTGGGTCGAAGTCGACCACGGCCTCGGGCATGTCAGCGAGTTCGCGGCGGACTGTTTCGGGCCGATGCTGGCCATGGGCCCGGTCGCAGCCGGCCGCAAGGTCGACACCGCCGCCGCCCTGGCATCGAAGCTGCCGGCGACCCTGGCCGCGATGAGCGCCGGGCACCTGGACCCCTGGCGGGCTACCATCATCGCCACCCAGCTGGCCGACGCCAGCAAGCAGTCCTGCGCCGCCGTGGAGGCGCTGCTCTACCCCGCGGTGCTGGAGGACGCACCCGGTGCGGTCACCAAACGGGTCCGGCGGGTCCTGGGCCGCGTGGACGCCGACGCGCTGCGGGCCAAGGCCGCCAAGGAACGCCTCGACCGGTTCGTGCACGCCTACCCCTCCCACGTGCCCGGCCTGACCACCTGGGTCGCCTCACTGCCGGCGGCGGACTCCGCCGCGTGCTGGGCCGCGATCGACGAGCTGGCCCACGCGATGCGCGGCGATGACCCGAACCGCACCCTGGAACAGTGCCGGGCCGACGCCCTGGTCAACCTGTTGCTGACCAACGTGGCCGTGACCACCACCGTCACCTTGATGATCCCGGTCCAGACCGCAACCGTGGACGAACCCGACGACAGCCTCGAACGCGACCTGATCGTCCGCGACCAACACGCCCGAGACGGCGCCGCAGGCGCCGGCCGCGACCAACACGCCCGAGACGGCGCGGCAGGCGCCGGCCGCGACCAGTCAGGTGTCGGTGGCTTCGCGGGGGACGGGTCAGGTTCGACGTCGCGTTGCCTGGACCCGTTGGCCCACACCGACGACTTCGGCCAACCCACCCCTGAGCCCAACCCGATGGTCGACCCCTCCTGGGCGCAGATCGCCGCCATGGGCTTCGAGATCCCCGGCATCGGCGTCATCGGCGGCGACGTGGTCGCCTCGATCCTGGAGAAGTTCGACACCCGCATCGCCCGGGTCCTGCTCGACGAACAAACCGGCGTGCTCATCGAGACCAGCATCAAGGAATACCTGCCCAACGCGGCCATCCGCCGGTTCATCCAACAACGCGACGGCCACTGCCGCTTCCCCGGCTGCGCCCGAAACGCCAGACGCTGCGAACCCGACCACGTCATCCCCCACTCCCGCGGCGGACCCACCACCCCGGCGAACCTGGCCAGCCTGTGCAAACACCACCACCGGGTCAAACACGAGGCGGGCTGGGCGCTGACCATGAGCAGGGACGGCCAATGCACCTGGACCGACCCCCACGGCCGCCATTACGCCACCCACCCCATCAACCACCACGAGCTCGCCGCCTGACCTTGCGCTGTTCACCGGGGCTATCGTCGCCGTGTGATCGCGATGGACGTGCGACTGGTCGCCAGTCAAGGGCGGCACTCATGCCGGGCAAATG
>JANLPD010000117.1:0-1944 GCA_031367045.1 Frankiales bacterium
CGCCCGAGCCGGAACAGCACGCCCTTTTCGTACTGCTTGACAACCTTTATTGCCAGCGCCGCACTGAGCAGGACTAGCAGGGCGCCGAAGACGAGGACGGTAGTCACGATGGTCATCTGAGCTGCTCCTTGCGCAGGTGCCTTCCAAAATTCATCTCGATGGGATGAAGGCGAGCACGATCGGAAGGCACGGACAACTTCACTGCGCCGTCAGTCTCGGCCACCCCGATCCGGTCGGTGTCGTTGCTCGGCGTCCATGCCCACGTGTCGGTGATCGCGGCCCTGACGTGATGATCCGTTTGATGCAGGGCCTGTGTCATGCCCTCAGTGTGTCCCTGGCGCGGAGCCCCCACCAGGGTCACAAGTCCCGTCCCGAAGAGGACGACGCGAGCCCGCTGAGCCTGCACCTAGTAGGTCGGAGAAGCGATCGCCCTGTTTGCGAGTATTGAGGAGACGTAGCCGTCGTGCCGCTCGGCATCCAGCCCTCGGTCGCTCAAGAGTATGTGGCGCGCTGGGATCGCCGAGTGCGCTAGAAAAAAGCCAGGTGACGGGTGTCAGTTGTGACGGTGGATCAAGGATTCGTGGCGGGGTTGAGATTCGGAGTTATCCACCGCGGCAACGCGCCTCTCGGCGGCTCGGCGGGAGGACCCCCGGCGACTCCTCGCGGCGAAGGCATGGAAGCGCCGGACGCCACCGCCGAGCCCTCCAGAGACCTCCTCTGAGGACTGCTCGGCCCGCGAGTCCTGCTGCTGCGGGACCAGGCCGGGACGAAGGGCCTTCGGAAATGGGACCTGCGCCCGTCGGCGCCGGGAACGGGTCAGGACAGCGTCAGCAGTGGTTCACGCGGCCGCGTAGCCACCGACCTTGATGAACGGGATCCGATGACCACCCAGGTCAAGAACGAGCGCCCCGCCACGCTCTGCCACCCGGCTTCGCTGGCAAGGAACGCCCAGCAAAGCCGGGGAAGTTTGGCTTGCCGACCGCGACCGCGCCCGTAGTGGGGTCGGTGATTGGCACCGGGGTGTTCGCGTTGCCGTCGGCGCAGCCCCGGACGGCCCCATCAGTTTGGTCGCCTTCGGACCTGTCACTCCTGGCGCGCTCGCTCTGCTCGGGGTACCGATCTACATCTGGCTCAAGATCGGGCGCAAGGAGTACGGCGCGTCCCCGGTCATCCGCGTTGACACGGTGAGCGGGCCGGCGTGGGCCGTGCAGTGATCACGGTCGTCGACCCGCCCGACCCGCCCGACCCGGCGGTGCTGGACGGGGGGTACGACATCGGGCGTGCCGACCCACGACGGCCGCTGGCCGACCTGTTTCGCGACCTGCGCACCTCTGCGAACGGCCTCGGGACCCGGGAGGCTGAGCGACGGCAGGTCGTCTACGGGCCGAACGCGCTGACGCGTCGCTCTGGCCGGCGCTGGCCGCGGGAGCTACTGAAGCAGTTCACACAGCCGCTGGCAACGCTGCTCGCGGTCGCGGCGGTCCTTGCCTGACTGGGCGGCACGCCAGCCCTGTCGGCCGCGGTCGTGGCCGTCATCGTGCTGAATGCCGGCTTCGCTTTCGTGCAGGAAAGGCAGGTTGAACGCGCTGTCGACGCCCTATCCTCGCTTCTGCCTCCGACGGCGCACGTGGTGCGCGACGGCGTCCGGCAGGAGGTGACTGCGGCGAATCTGGTGCCCGGCGACGTGCTGGTCATCAGTGAAGGCGACCGGGTCTGTGCTGACGCGAGGATCATTGACGGGACCGTGCAGCTCGACCTTTCCGCGCTGACCGGTGAGTCCGTGCCGACCAGTCGGTCGGCGGAGCCGGGGGCTCTGACCGGGTCGCTGCTCGAGGCGCAACACCTCGTCTTCAGCGGCACCACCTGCACCGGCGGTGAGGCGACCACCGTCGTCACCGGGACCGGTATGCACACCGAGCTCGGCCGTATCGCTGCGCTGTCGCA
>JANLPD010000146.1:0-4422 GCA_031367045.1 Frankiales bacterium
CACCGCGAAGGCATCAGCGACGTGACCTCGGCCGACATCGCGAGCGCCAAGGAGATGGGCTGCGTCGTCAAGCTGCTCGCGATCGCGGAGAAGGACGGCGACGGCGTGGGCGTTCGCGTCCACCCAGCGATGATCCCGCGCAGCCACCCGCTCGGCGCGGTGCGCGAGGCCTACAACGCGGTCTTCGTGGAGGGTGCGAGCGCCGGCCAGCTGATGTTCTACGGGCGCGGCGCCGGTGGCTCGCCGACGGCCAGCGCTGTGCTCGGCGACCTGGTCGCGGTCGCCCGCAACACCCTGTCGGGCGCTCGTGGTGCGGGGGAGTCGTCGTACGCCGACCTGCGGATCCTGCCGATGGGCGAGGTCGTCACGAGATACCACATCAGCCTGGACGTCACCGACAAGGCGGGTGTTCTCGCGGCTGTGGCACTGGCGTTCGCCCGGCGCGACGTGTCGATCCGCACGGTTCGCCAGGAGGGCCATGAAGGTGACGCCTCGCTCGTCGTCGTCACCCACACGGCGACGGACGCAGCATTGCAGGAGACCGTCGAGGAGCTGCGCGGGCTGGACGTCGTCCGGGCCGTGACGTCGGTAATGAGGGTGGAGGGCACATGACCGCACCTGCTCTGGCGCGCGCCGGCTGGCGCGGCCTCATCGAGGAGTACCGCGACCGGTTGCCCGTCAGCGCCGAAACGCCGGTCGTCACCCTGCACGAGGGCGCAACGCCGCTGGTGCATGCCGGCCACCTGTCCGAGCTGACCGGCTGCGACGTCCACCTCAAGGTCGAGGGAGCCAACCCCACCGGGTCGTTCAAGGACCGGGGCATGACGATGGCGATCAGCAAGGCGCTGGAGGCCGGCAGCCGCGCGGTCATCTGTGCCTCGACCGGCAACACGTCGGCGTCTGCAGCGGCCTACGCCGCCAAGGGCGACCTGACCTGCGCGGTGCTCGTGCCGGCCGGCAAGATCGCGCTCGGCAAGCTCGCCCAGGCGCTGGTCCACGGCGCCCGCCTGCTCCAGGTCGAGGGCAACTTTGACGACTGCCTGACCTTGTGCCGCGAGCTGTCCGACAACTACGCGGTCACCCTCGTCAACTCGGTCAACCCCGACCGCATCGAGGGCCAGAAGACCGCCGCCTTCGAGATCTGCGACGTCCTCGGCGCCCCGCCCGAGGTCCACTGCCTGCCGGTCGGCAACGCCGGCAACATCACGGCCTACTGGAAGGGCTACAAGGAGTACGCCGAGGACGGCGTCACCTCCTCGCGCCCCCGGATGCTCGGCTTCCAGGCCTCGGGAGCGGCTCCGATCGTGTCTGGCGTCGTGGTGAAGGCCCCGCAGACCATCGCCACGGCCATCCGCATCGGCAACCCGGCCTCCTGGCAGCAGGCGCTCGATGCCCGCGACGAGAGCGGCGGCGACATCCAGGCCGTGACCGATCGCCAGATCCTGCAGGCCTATCGACTGCTTGCCCGCTCCGAGGGCGTCTTTGTCGAGCCGGCCTCAGCAGCGTCGGTTGCCGGCCTGCTGCAGGCCCACGCCGCCGGGCTCGTCGAGTCGGGCCAGCGGGTCGTCTGCACCGTGACGGGCAACGGCCTGAAGGACCCGGAGTGGGCCATCGCCGGTGCGCCGACCCCGGTGACCGTCGCCAACGACGTCACGGCAGCCGCCGCAGCGCTCGGGTTGTGACCGTGCCGGGGCTCCCGGTATGAGGGCCTACCTCTCACTGCTCCGTCGTCAGGGCGACTTCCGGCGCACCTACCTGTCCTCGCTGGTCTCCTCCGGCGGCGACTGGTTCGTCATCGTCCCGCTCCTCGCGCTACTGCCCCGGCTGACCGGTGGCGGCCTCGCGGGTGGGCTCGTCCTCGCCTGCGACACCGCGGTCTTCGCCCTGCTGTCGCCCTACGCAGGCACCGTCGCCGACCGGGTGGACCGCCGCCGGCTCGTGGTGACCTGCGAGGCGCTGAGCGCCGGCTTCGTCCTGCTGCTCCTGCTGGTCGACAGCCGGGAGCGGGTCTGGATCGCCTACCTCGCCATCGGCGCGATCGCCGCGGCCAAAGCGTTCACGCTGCCGGCCACCCAAGCGGCGCTACCCAACCTGGTCCCGCCGCAGGACCTACAGCGGGCCAACGTCCTGACGGGGGCGTCCTGGGGCACGATGCTCGCGCTCGGGGCGGCCCTGGGTGGTCTCGCCGCCGCGGCCTTCGGCGAGCGCACCTGCTACGTCATCGACGCCATCTCGTTCGGTGTCTCAGCGGTGCTCGTCGCCCGCTGCCGCACGCCCTTCCAGCAGCCGCGCGAGTCCTCGACGCATGCCGGCTTCCGCGCTGACGTTGCGGAGGCGATCGCCTACGCGCGCTCCCAGCCCCGGGTGCTCGCCCTGCTGTCGGCCAAGCCCGGGGTTGGCTTCGCCAATGGGGCCCTCGCGCTGTTCCCGCTTCTCGCCGTCGACGTCTTCCACGCCGGTGAGCTCGGTATCGGTCTGCTGTTCGCCGCCCGTGGCCTCGGCGCCCTGCTCGGCCCGCTCGCCCTCGGCCGGCGCACCACCGGTGCCGCCGTCCTGCCGACGCTCGCGGTCTGCATCGCGACCTGCGGACTGATGTACGTCGGGGTCGCGCTCGTCCCCGTCTTCGGCCTTGCCCTCCTGCTCGTGACGGTCGCGCACATCGGTGGGGGCGCCAACTGGGTGGTGTCGTCGTACAGCCTGCAGGCGGTGGTCCCGGACCGCGTGCTCGGGCGCGTCTCCAGCGCCGACTTCATGTTCGTCACGTTGGCCGTTGCAGCAAACCAGGCCGTGTCCGGGCTGCTGTCCGAGACCGTCTCCACCCGGCTGCTGATCGGGTGCTTCGGCGGGGCCTCAGTGCTCTACGCGGCGGTGTGGTGGTTGGTCACCCGTAGCGTGCGCATCCCCGCCCCCTCTGGACTGGAGCCCTGACGTGCCGTCCTTTCGCGCCGCGCCCGTCCGGGTCCGCGTGCCGGCGACGAGCGCCAACCTCGGGCCGGGCTTCGACTGCGCCGGTCTGGCCCTCGAGCTGTTCGACCACGTCGTGGTGCGCGTTGCTGACAGCGGTCTCGTCGTGGACGTCGCCGGCGAGGGCGCCGACGACCTGCCCCGCGACCAGCGCCACCTCGTCGTCAAAGCCCTGCGGGCGACCTTCGACGCCCTCGGTGGCCAGCCACGAGGCCTCGAGGTCGTCTGCGCGAACCGCATCCCCCAGTCGCGTGGGCTTGGTTCCTCCAGCGCGGCGATCGTCGCTGCCGTCGTGGCAGCCCGCGCGCTGGTGGTGGGTGGCGACGAGCAGCTCGACGACGACGCGATGTTGGCTCTGACCACCCGGATCGAGGGCCACCCGGACAACGTCGCCGCCTGCCTGCGCGGCGGCTTCGTACTGTCCTGGGTCGGCGCCTCGGGGGTGCGCGCGCTCCGCCTGGATGTCGCGCAGCAGCTGGCGCCGGTCGCCTTCGTGCCGACGACCCGGGCCTCCACCATGGCGGTGCGCGGCATGCTCCCCGCGACGGTGCCGCACGCCGACGCGGCTGCCAACGCGGCCCGCGCCGCCCTGCTCGCCCACGCGCTCGGCCACGACACCGCGCTTTTGTTCGATGCCACCGAGGACCGGCTGCACCAGTCCTACCGCGCCCCGGCCATGCCCGGAACCGCCTCGCTGGTCGCGGCGTTGCGAGCCGACGGCATCCCGGCGGTGGTGTCCGGCGCGGGTCCCACCGTCCTTGCACTGACGACGACCGCGTCCCGGGAGGCGGTCGCCGGACGCGCCCCGCGTGGCTGGCAGGCATTGCCACTGGATGTCCAGACCGAGGGGGCCCGCGTCGTCCCGCTCGCGTGACGCCAACGGGTCGGGTGCTGTGTCTCGGGTGCTGTTAAAGCTCCGGTGCTGTCTCTCGGGGTGCCGGCTACTCATCGCTGCCGCGTGTTCCCGTTGGGCTTTTCGCGTGTCCCAGTTGTGCACCGAGCACCCCACGCGTACGCTAGGAAGCGCACAGTCGTCCCTCTTGGGGCCACGTGCTCGCCGAGCGCTCCGACCGGCCACCTCCCGAGGCAGCCCAGGAACCGCTTTTCGGCCCTCTCAGCCCGCGGGGCTCACCACAGCCCGCCAGCGCGGCACGACGACGGGCCTGCGCGGGCACAAGGCGCCGGAGACACAGCACCCACCAGATCCGTTGCCCCGAGAAGCGCGGGCGACGACCTACCCCACCAGCACCTCCGCCGTTGCGGCGGAGGACCACCGGCTCCACGCCGGCACCACCCGCACCTGCACCGCAGACCGCACCACGCGGTCGTGCGGGCTGACCTCGAGGAAGAATCCTTGACCGATAACACCGACCTGCTCGAGGGATCCGGCGACGCCGCTCCCGCGCAGGCCCAGTCCACCCGTGAGGCTGTGAACGCCCCGGCGAATGCCTCCGTGGA
>JANLPD010000221.1:0-2269 GCA_031367045.1 Frankiales bacterium
CCGGACCCCTGCGTGGTCATCACCTGAACCGGCTGCCGTCACAGGACGCGTTCTGGTTCGCCTGGGCTGCATTCAACCCCACGACCGGGCTGGCCTCATGAACCCGGCCCCCTCCCCCTCGGGAAACGCCGACCCGACCAGCCCACGGCGTACGCGCTGGCAGGTCAGGCTCCCGTTGACGCTGGCCAATCGAATTCAAGTGGCCATCGGTCGGCCTCTTGGGTTCAGACCGGGGTCGCGGTCCGGCCTGGAAACCCGCCCCATCGGGTATCCCCTTCCCGTTCGGAAAGGCAACATCGCTGCCCAGCTGGGACCTCACGCAAGGTGAACGCTGTCTGCCCGTCATCGGCTGACCCCTTCTGGGGCAGCCCCACCCACGTCTCTTGCCTCGCCGGAACCCTGCATCGCCGGGGTCTCGCTGGGCCGGCCCAGCCAGGTGCCCGCACCAACCAGAGCCGCGCAGACCAGTAAGCGCCACGTCAGGTGCTCACCGAGGAGCAGCACCGCGCCCGCGGCAGTGATGACCGGGATGACCAGCTGGACTGAGCCGGCTGCGGTGCCGCTCAGCGAGCGCTGGCACGCATACCACGCCACGTAGGCACCAGCTGTGGTGCCCGCTCCCATCACGGTGGCCCAGGCCAGACCGGCAGGCGTGATATGCAGACCGGCGATGGCCCCTGCAGCTGCTGGCAACGCCACCACCGCGGCAAGGACCACGAAGTTGCCAGTAGTCGACACCTGCGGATCGCTGCCAGATCGCCCTGCGGCGTTGTACAGGGCCCACGCCACGCCGGTCGCGCTGAGGAGCAGCACCCCCGTACCGGTCACGGAGCCGATTGCGCTGCTGGAAAGGACGGCCACGCCGGAGAGCGACACCGCGGCGCCTGTCCCGCGCCGGCGCGGGACTGCCCTGCGGTGCACCAGGTCGTCGGTGACCGACGTCAGCAGAACGGTGGCGTAGAACACGAAAGTGCCCGCGGCGGCGCCGATGTGGCGGTAGCCGTAGGAGATGCACACGGCATACACGCCCAGCCACAAGGTGGGACGGACGTTCGCCTGGCCCACCACAAGCCGCTTGCGACGAGCGAAGGCAAAAATCACCAACGCGAGGGCACCGGTGAGCAACCGCACTGCCGACAGCAGTCCGGCGTCAAGTAGGTGAGCCGCGACGACGTGACGCGTGATCAGGGAGTTGGCGGCGAAGGACACCAGCACGAACGGGAGCAGCAGGGCTGGTCCTGACTCCGCCCTGCGGAGGCGCGCACCCTTCCGGCCGCCAACCCGCTAGAGCCCTGCGGCGGAATTAGCGACCACGATGCTCCGACCATATGTTGAGTACGTCAACAATGGCTGCGGGTGCCGCTGGCGCCCACTGCGCCAGCTTGCCCGCGGGGGTCATGTCGACGCGACGCAGGCGGCCGACCGACGTCTCGGTGCTCAACGACTACCCCAGCGACGTTGACCAGCTGGCCATGTCGTGTCGGCGCCGGTTGTGGTCACCTCGGCCTCGCTCGCCGAGGACGCCGCCTACCAGGGGCCCATGGCGGATGCCGTCGCGGCGGCCGACCGGGCCGGCGTGGAGTACCGGATCATGGGTGGACAGATGGTCACCGTGCAGGTAGCCACCGCACCGCCGGCGTCCCCCCACGAATGACCGGCGACGCCGACCTAAGCTTGGAATTTTGCGTGCTGGCCAGCAGCCGGCTGATCGACGAGCTGCGCGCGGATGGCTATCAGCTTGTCGCGCGCAACCGCTTGGAACGTGACGGCGGCACACGGGCCATCGATGTGCTGGTCCCCGCCGACATTTTCCGGGTACGGCACAACAGGGCCGTCGGAGAGCTGTTCGTCGACGAGGCCCCTGGTCTGCGGTACACGCTGTCCCGGGCACCACTGATCCTCGAACTGCAGGTGCGCCTCACTTCGCTGGAAGCGCGCCGGGCCGCTCGAAGGAATAGCCGCCCGAACTGCGCCCTCCAGATCTCAGACTCATCCAGCAGCCGCAGCGGCGGCGTGCCAGGCGGTGGGTCGCCATGTCAGGCAACGGAACCGTGATACGACGCGTGGGAGTTGATGGTCTTCTCGCATGGGATCGTCGTCCCTGGACCCTGGGCGTCAGGCGGGGTCCCGTCCGTGTCGATGACCTCGAGCTCGAGGAAGGAACCGAGCCCGGGCACCTCGTCAACGTGAAACTTGACGTTGTCGAGCCACAGACTCGTTGCTTCGTGACGACGATGTCGCGGTGGAGCGCTGCTCGAGCTTCGTCAAG
>JANLPD010000228.1:0-8134 GCA_031367045.1 Frankiales bacterium
GACCTCGACCGCCCCGCACACAACCCGCCGCCACCGCCCGTACGCCCGACACCGGACCGCCCGGTCGGGCCGGACGCCCCGCGGCAGATCATCACCACAACCGTTGACGACCGCCTGTCGGTCTACAGCGCTGCCGCTGGCTCGCTCGCGTTGGTGTGGCTGAGCTACCGAGAGGTGCTCGGCCTGAACGGCAAACTGGGTTTCATTGTCTGCTGGTTCCTCACCGACATGGCCCTTTATGCCGGGATCAGCGCCCTCGGCAACCCGCGTCCGGTCGTCCTCGACCGGCTCGCGTCGATGTGGGTGCGTGCCGGCGCCCGGGTGGTCGGCCTGGCCCTGGTCTCGACGGTCCTCTACACCCTCGTCAAGGGCTTCGACGCCTACTCCCACATCAACTTCTTCACCAAAACCGCTGCCGGGATCGGACCTCGGACGCCACTCGCGCAGGGTGGGGTCCTGCACGCGATGGTCGGCACCTGCATCGAGGTGGGCATCGCAACGGTCATCTCGCTGCCGCTCGGCATCGGTGCTGCCATCTACATGACGGAAGTGGGGGGCAAGGGGGCCCGTCTGGTGCGCAACGTCGTCGAGGCCATGACGGCGCTGCCGGACGTGCTGGCGGGCCTGTTCATCTATGTCGTGCTCATCCTGGCACTGGGTGTCCCGCGTTCAGGCTTTGCCGCGGCCACCGCACTGGCGATCATGATGACCCCGATCATCGCCCGTTCGGCGGAGCTCCAGTTGCGGATCGTCCCCGGCGGGCTTCGCGAGGCCGGGCTCGCTCTGGGCGCATCGCAGTGGCAGGTGGTGCGCCGGGTGGTGCTCCCGACGGCCAGGTCAGGCTTGGCGACCGCGCTGATCCTCGGCATCGCCAGGGCCGTGGGCGAGACCGCGCCGGTGCTCATCACCTCCGGTGCGACCACGTTCCTCAACACCAACCCGCTCGAGAACCCGATGAACTCGCTGCCGCTCTACATCCTGTTCGCTGTCCGCAGCGGCCAGCCGCTCTACATCGCCCGTGGGTTCGGCGCCGCGGCCCTGCTGCTCGTTCTGGTCCTGCTGCTGTTCGTGGTCACCCGCTTCCTGGCCCGCGAGCGCGTCGGTCGTCGATGAACCCCCACACCTCCACGAACCCGAGGGACTCCTCCATGCGCCGCCGTGCCGTGTCCACCGCCCTGCTCTCGTTCGTTGCCGTCAGCACCACCCTGGGAGGGGCGGGCGCCCCGGCCCAGGCCGCTGCCAGCAGGGCCCTCATCCAGGGCTCCGGCTCTGGCTGGAGCTCCAACGCGGTCAACCAGTGGATCGCCGATGTGCAGCCCAACGGCCTGCAGGTCGTCTACACGGCGAGCGGGTCGGCTCAGGGACGCAAGGACTTTGGCTACAAGACGACCGACTTCGCCGTCAGCGACATCGGCTACCAGGGCACGGACAAGGTCACCAACGACACCGACACGTCACAGGGCCGTGAGTTCGTCTACCTACCGATCGTCGCGGGCGGGACGTCCTTTCCGTACCAGGTCAAGGTTGGCGGCAAGCTCGTCCGCGACCTGCGCCTGTCCGGCGACACGCTGGTTAAGATATTCACCAACCAGATCACCAACTGGAACGACCCGGCGGTGACCGCGGACAACAACGGCCGCACCTTGCCTTCGCTACAGATCATCCCGGTCGTGCACGCCGAGGGGTCCGGCGCGACGGCGCAGCTGACGCGGTACTTCGACACGGCCTTCGCCGGCTCGTGGCGGGCCTATACGGGACGCAGTGGTTTCACTGAGTACTTCCCGCGCCAGGCCAAGCAGATCGCCCAGAACGGGTCGGACGGCGTCATGAACTACATTGCCTCCTCGGCGGCGAACGGCGCCATCGGCTACGACGAATACTCCTACGCGCTCGGCAAGAACTACCCGGTAGCGAAAGTGAAGAATACAAGCGGCTACTTCACCCTGCCGACCCAGTTCAACGTCGCCGTCGCACTCACCAAGGCGAAGATCAACGAGGACAAGGCCTCGCCGGACTACCTGTTGCAGGACCTCGACAGCGTCTACTCCGACGGCGACGTGCGCACCTATCCGCTGTCCTCCTACAGCTACGGGATCATCCCGACCGCTGCGAAGGACGCCACCATGACGACGGCCAAGCGGCAGACGCTGGCGGACTACCTCTACTACTCGATCTGCCAGGGCCAGCGCGAGGTCGGCCCGATCGGATACTCCCCGCTGCCGATCAACCTCGTGCAGGCGTCCTTCTCCCAGATCGCCAAGCTGAAGTCGGCCGACCCCAGTGTCGACCTGAACCAGCGTGACGTGACGACCTGCAACAACCCGACTTTTGTGCCAGGACAGCCCAACCGCAACTACCTCGCCGAGACGGCACCGAAGCCGCCGGCCTGCGACAAGGTCGGGGTGGGCCCCTGCGCAGATGGGGTCACCCCGATCGGCGCGAGCCGGACCGGGACCAACCCGAACGCAGGGACGGTAGGCGGCAACCCCTCGACGGGTGGCAGCGGTGCTGGCGTGGCAGGGGGTGGGACCCCTGCGCCAGGCGCGGCGGCCGGCGGCACCACCACGGGTTCGGGCCTCGCGGGAGGGACGGTCGCGGGGACGGGCACCGTCGATCCCGAGACAGGTCAGGTGTCGGGCGGGGCCGCGACTGCGGCGCTGGGCTCAGACGTCGCGGCTACCCCTGTCGACCTCGCCAACTACTCGGGGGCCATGACTTCTGCTCTCGGTGGGGTGGCTCTCGCGCTGCTCGCCGGCCTCATCGTGGCGCCGCCCTTGCTGTCGCGCCGCCTGTCCGGGGGGCAGCGCCCGTGATGCGAGGTCCGCACCCCGCTCGGCGACGGGGCTCGTCGGTCCAGCGCAGGCCAGTGCGCAGCCGGGCCCTGGCACTGTCGGTCGCCGTGGCGATGACGTGGGTGGTGCTGGCTGGCTTCATCGTCGCTCCTGCTTCTGCTGCCTTCTCATCGAGCAAGACGATCAGCCGGACGCACCTCGTCGACGGCAAGGACGTCGTGGTGGAGCAGCGGAGCTTCGCCGTCACGGTGGACCAGACGACCGGGCTGCGCGACCGCCAGAGCATCAACGTCTCGTGGAAGGGCGCACACCCGTCCGGAGGGATCGTCGCGGACGCAAACTCAAGCCTCGCGGCCAACCAGGAGGAGTACCCGGTCGTTCTGCTGCAGTGCCGCGGCCTCGAGGGCGCCGGCGTCGCGGCGGCACAGCTGCTGAAGCGTGAGACGTGCTTCACCCAGACGTCCTCCGAGCGCTTTTCCGCCGGCTTCGGTTCGGCGTACCCGGTCTGGCGGTTGGACCGTAACGCCCCGCTCGCCGAGCGGCAGCAGTACGTCGGCGCGCCCAGCCCGCGGCCAGCCAGCTGCAGCGGCAAGGGGCTCGCCGAGCGATGGTTGCCTATGGTCGCCAGTGACGGGACCGTCTACGGGGGCGGTCCCGCGGCCTGCCTGGGGCTTCCCCCCGAGGCCAGCGAGCTGGGTTCGCTGTCCCTCCCGGGCAACACGACCTATGCCACGACCTCGACGGCTGGGACCGGTGCTGCCAGGTTCAACGTCCGTACGGCCGAGAACAACGCCTCCCTGGGCTGCTCGAGCACCGTGCCCTGCTCCCTTGTGGTGGTTCCCGTGGTCGGCATCAGCTGTGACACGACCGGTGTGCTGCTGCCTGCTGACCAGCGCCCCTCCAAAGCGGACGCCGACTTCGCCGGACCCGACTGCACCGCGACCGGCCAATATGCGCCGGGGGCGCCGTTCCAGGGCGGCCGGCCCGGCGACCGTGCGGTCACGGGTGCCCTGTGGTGGAGCGAGTCCAACTGGCGCAACCGCATCGTCGTACCGCTGCGCATCGCTGCGTCCTCGAGCGTCTGCGACATCGTCGGTCGCCTAGGGGTCGACTTCTACGGCTCCGAGGTCATGGCTCCCGCCGCGCAGCAGTGGGCGCCGTCGTTCTGCCTCGACGGCCAGCGGACCCCTTTCAAGCACGTCCAGACCGGGGAGCCGCAGGCCCGCAACCTGCTCAAGGTGGGGACCATCTCGGCTGCCCTGGTCAGCGGGGCGCCTTCGGGCGGCTACGGCAAGCCCGTCGTCACCGCACCCGTCGCGCTGTCGGGGTTCGCCATCGGTTTCGCGGTCGATGACGTCGACCAGCGAGATCTGCCCCAGCTCACGCTCACGCCGCGGCTTCTCGCAAAACTGCTGACCGAGTCCTATCCCAGCATCAGCATCATCAAGCACGACTACGTGGCTCTTTCGGGCAACCCGCTGACGATCCTGGCTGACCCCGAGTTCATCGCTCTCAACCCGCAGGCCCCCAAGCACGTTGGCAGCGCGGCAGCCGCGACCCTGCTGAACCTGTCGAGCGGTTCGGACGCCGTGGGCGCGATGACGGCCTACGTGAACGCCGACAAGGAGGCGCGGGCCTGGCTCGACGGGGCGGCCGACCCGTGGGGGATGAAGGTCAACCCCAACTACAAGGCAATCACGCTGCCCGTCGACCAGTGGGAGCTGCGCGACACCTTTGAGCCACTCTCGTACTACAAACCGGGCACCAACGACTGCCTGGCCGCAGCCCCCGTCCCCTACCTGCCGCTCGTCGCCGCTCCGCTCGGACGGCTGAGCCAGATTGCGCTAGCGATGCAGTACTCCCTCGCAAACCCGCAGCTGGGCTGCATCTTGCCGTCCGTCATACCCGGCAACACCGACGGTGCCAAGCTCGTCGCCGAGGGCAGGCAGACGCCCGGCTTCCGCTTCATGCTCGGGCTGCTATCGCTCGGCGACGCCGAGCGATACCAAGTGCACACGGCCGCCCTGCAGACGGCGGTCAACACCGGCGCGCCCGCCCTGTTCACCAACGCCGCCGGCCGAACGTTCACCAGGCCTACCGCAACGGCGCTCCGGGCGGGTGCGGCCGCCCTGGTCGCGGACGAGGCGAGCGGCACCTACCGGCTGCCGTACGGGTCGCTCGGCGCAGCGGCGTACCCCGGGACGATGCTTGTCTCGGCTGCCGTCCCGACGTCGGGCTTGTCCAAGGCCGACGCGGCTGGGTTCGCCGGATTCCTTCGTTTCGCGGCCGCTCAAGGCCAGGTCGCCGGCCCTGGTAACGGCCAGCTGCCGGCCGGCTTCTTGCCGATGACCGCGGCGAACGGCATGGGGGCGCTGGCCGCCTACACGCGCCGGGCCGCCGATGCGGTGTCGGCTCAGTCCGGGCAGGTACCGACGCTGCTCGGCAGCGGCAATGTAGCTCCGGTGGGCCGCTCGTCCGGCGGCTCTGCAGGCGGAGCGACTGGGTTGGGTGCGGTCGGGTCGGCGGGCCCTGGTTCGACGCCCGGCGCTACCGGCACGTCGGGTGCCCCCGTCGGGGTGAGCGTCGGCGGCACTGCGAGCGTCACGGGGACGCGCCGCCCGGCCGTCCCCCCGTCCGTCGCTGCGGTAGCCAGCGCAAGGACGCGCGGGGCAAGCACCAGCGCCGGCGGGCTGCTGCCGTTGTTGCTGATCCTCGGGGTGGTAGGCAGCGTTCTCGGCCCGCTGCGGCTCTTGCGGGCGCGATGACGGCCGTCGAGGAGCGAGCTGAGCCCAGGGCCGACGTGGCTGTGCGGCTGCGACTACGGCGACGCGCGACGGTCGCCCTCGTCCGCGCCCCGCGGGCGCAGCGTCCGGCCGCGACCGGGAGCGCCACCCTGGTCTGGACCTCCGTCAGCCTCGCCGGCTTCCTCGCCCTGTTCTTCGCGCTGTTCGGCCTCGGCTTGAGCGGCCTGCACGAGAGCAGCGCGCAGCACCGCTTGTTCGCCGAGCTGCGCGAGCAGCTCGCCCTGGCGACCGCTCCGGTCGGCGGTGCGATCCCCCCCGGAGCGCCGGTCGCCCTGCTCTCCGCTCCCCGCGCAGGTCTGCGCGACGTCGTCGTCGTCGAGGGGACGACCTCCAGCCTGCTCCGGTCTGGACCAGGACACCGGCGGGACACCCCGCTGCCGGGCCAGGCCGGCGTGTCGGTCCTCTACGGCCGCGGCACGAGCTACGGCAGGCCGTTTGGCGAGGTGCCGTCCCTGTCGCCAGGAGACGCGCTCGTCGTCACGACCGCGCAGGGCCGCTTCACCTACGTCGTCGACGGGAGCCGCCGCAACGGAGACCCGCTGCCGACCACCCTGTCGGTTGGTGCTGCCCGGCTCACCCTGGTGACCTCTGACGGCCGTGGGGTCAGGGCTCTGCAGGGCAAGCTGTCCACCGTCTTCGTGGACGCGACGCTCAAGGGGCCGGCCCAGCCGGCTCCGGCCGGCCGCCCGTCAGCTCTGACGGCACCTGAGAAGGCGATGGCCGGAGACAAAGGTGCGCTCGTCGGCCTGGTGCTGTGCCTGCAGCTGCTCGTGCTGGTTGCCGTCGCGCTGACCTGGGCGACGGCCCGATGGGGCCGGTGGCAGTCCTGGCTGGCCGGCGTCCCGCTGGTGCTGGCAGCCAGCTGGCTGGCCGCTCACCAGACCTACGCGCTGCTGCCCAACCTGCTCTGAGCTCCTCCCGGCTGGGTTCGGTTCCCGTCGCACGGGCTGTACGTCCTGTTCGGGAACGACCGAGGCCGCAACTTCACCCAGCGTTCACGACACCCACCCTCACGTGAAGCCTTAAGACGCGAGTCTTCCCGACGAAGCGCTGCTTCACCCAAAACCCTTGTCCTGAAAGGACAGCACATGCGCAAGCCCTCTCTGTTCACCTCGGGGGCGGTGGCGGTCCTGGCGACCACCACGGTCCTCGGCTCGGTCTCGCCGGCGTCGGCAGACGTCTACCCGCAGGCGGGCGACGTCGTCGGCACCGGTTCGGACACCCTTCAGGTCACCGCCGACTTCATCTTCGAAGGCACGCCCGGCGGCGCCGGCGGCTATAACCTGAACAAGACCAACCGGGCTTTCTCGTTCGATGCGACTGCCGACGCCAACGGCCGGGCTGTCTACTCCGACGCGGGTGCGCCCGGTGGCATTTTGCCCGCCACCTCCGTGCTGCGCTCCGGCAGCAAGCCGGTCGTCCGTCCCAACGGCTCCGGCGCCGGCGTCGACTCCCTATACAAGGGCGAGTACGTCACGCTGAGCGGCACGCAGTTCGCCAGCGGGCTCGTGGACTTCGCCCGGTCATCATCGCTCCCGACGTGCGTGCGCAACACCAACGCCCTCAACGCGGGCACCGGCGGCCTGCACGTCTACAAGTTCGCGACCGAGGCGCTGGCTCTGGCCGTCCCCATCACCGGGTCGAACGCGCCGAGCGGTGGCATCATCGGGTCCGACCTGGTCAGTATCTACAAGGGCGACATCCTCACCTGGAACCAGCTCCCCGGCAACGCCGCCGGCAGCACGAGCACGATCATCCCGCAGATCCCGCAGACCGGCTCTGGGACCAGGAACAGCTTCGAGGCTGACCTCAAGGCGCTCAACGGCGGCGTCACGGTTCCCCTCTCGAACCCCAATGTGCAGGTCGTGCAGGAGAACGACTACACCTCCCTGACCTCCCCGACGACCGGCCTCCCTGCGAACGTCATCGCGCCGTTCTCGGGCGGCCGCATCGGCCTCAATAACAGTGGCTTCTTCGGCGCGGCCGCGGCCAACCAGGTCATGCACCTGCCGGGCACCGCAGTGGCGACGGGGGCGACCTACAAGGACAACCGCTCGCTGTACTTCGTGGTGCGTGAGAACGACGTCCTCAGCAGCAACGTCTTCCAGCCCGGCGGCACCAAGAACTTCGTCCGCACCCTGTTCTCGGGCAGCGGCAACGTCGTCGGCAGCCCGGCCTTCGCCGCCAACATCCAGGCTGCCGGCCACACCCCGGCCTACCTCGACACCGGTACCCCTGGTGTCGCCGGCACCTCCTGCAGCTAGTCAGCCTTGGGCTCCCGGAGCCCAGGTTCACCGCACAACCAACGCACACCACCATCGCGAAGGGATAGTCATGAAGCTCATGTCCAAGGGGGTGTCAGTGGGGCTCACCGCTTTGCTCGCCACCGGGGGGGTCCTGCTGACGGGGGGCGCCGCCTACGCAGGCCCGTCCACGTCACCATTCGACCCGCCTGTTTTGCAGACGTCCACCAACAACAACGGCGCGCTCGACACGCTGGAGTTCTACAACGCCGCCGGAGCGCGGATCTTCGGCGGC
>JANLPD010000231.1:0-1800 GCA_031367045.1 Frankiales bacterium
CCGCCGACCCGGGGTCCGGCTATGAACTCCGGGGCACAAAAGGCTAGGGGGTGCCGCCGCGGTCCAGGTCGGGCTCGAGGTAGATCGCGCTGGCCAGCGGTTCGGCGACGCGCACCCGGGTCTCTGCCTCGTCAATGGCGCGGGCGACAGCAGGCAGGCTGAGCCCTGGCGCGACCGCGATCTTGGCCGCAACGAGCAGCTCGTCGGGCCCCAGGTGAAGTGTCTTGAGGTGGATCACCCGGGTGACGCTCTGCCCGTCCACCAGGGCGGCCCGGATGGCGGCGACGGCCTCGCGGTCGGCCGACTCCCCGAGCAGCAGGCCCTTCATCTCGATGGCCAGGACCACGGCGACTGCCAGCAGCAGGACGCCGATGCCGAGGGTGCCCACGGCATCCCAGCGTGGCTCACCGGTGAGGACCGAAAGGCTTACCCCGGCCAGCGCAAGGACCAGCCCGATCAGGGCCGCGAAGTCCTCGAGCAGCACGACCGGGAGCTCGGGACTCTTCGCCCGGCGGATGAAGCACCACCACGACTGCTCGCCCTTGTGCGGTCGCGACTCCCGGATCGCCGTACGGAAGGAGAAGAACTCGGCCACGATGGCGAACAGCAGGATGACGACGGCGACACTGGGTGTGTCCAGCGCAACCGGGTCGCGCAGCTTGTGGTTGCCCTCGTACAGCGAGAACAGCCCGCCGACGCTGAATAGCACCAGAGCCACGATGAAGGAGTAGAAGTAGCGCTCACGGCCGTAGCCGAACGGATGGCGCTCATCGGCCTCCCGGGACGCCCGCTTGCCGCCGACGAGCAGCAGCACCTGGTTGCCGGAGTCGGCCACCGAGTGCACCGACTCGGCGAGCATCGACGAGCTGCCCGTGACGAGGAAGCCCACGGCCTTGGCGACGGCGATCGCCAGGTTGGCGCTGAGCGCCGCAATGATCGCCTTGGAGCCGCCCGCCGCACTCACCGCTGCGTCCTTGCCTTCAGCGCGTCGATCGCCGGGTTCGGCGTGGGGTCGGTGCCCTGCAGGAGGGCCAGGTAGATCGAGGCGAAGTCGAGGGTCCCGACGAGCACCGCCAGCCGCTCGAGCCCGGTCGCCCCAGAGCCGAGCAGAGCGGAGACGCCGACACCCCGCTCCTCCGCGAGCTCCTGGACCACCTGGGCCCGGCGTGCGACCGCGGGCAACTCGATCTCGTCGCGCAGCAGCACCAGGCGGACCCGGCTGCCGGCCGGAGCGGGGCCATGGTCGTCGTAGGGGTCGGCGAACAGATCGGCCTCTGCGCGCCGGGCGAACGGCCCGTCCAGCAGGGCAACCTGGTGGTGACCTACCTCGGGCAGGACGCCCCACACCGCGGGCACCTCGGCGTTCTCGTTGAGCTGGCAGGCACCGCGATGGGCGGCGACACCGGTGACCGGCGAGGTGCCCCACAGGACCGGCACGGCGCCCAGCAGCTCCAGGGCCAGGGTCTTGGCCGGGTTGACGACGAGGTCGTGGCCCGGGGCACAGCGCTGCGCGACGGCCTCCAGCGCGAGGGCCGCCTCCTCGAGGACCCCAGGTGGCGCCGACAGGAGGGCTAGCGCGTCGGCGGCCACCAGCAAGGGCACGGACAGCGCCCAGAGCGAGGCACGCGGCACGCGACCCTGCGGCACGGGCACCACGACGCCGCGCCCCCGACGGCCGAGGTCGGCGATCGGGCTGGTCTCGTGGGCGACGACGAGCAGCCGGCAACCACGACGGACGGCCTCCTCGAGCCCGGATTGGGTCTCCTCGGTGCGGCCCGAGCAGGACACCGCGACGACCAG